>JAGVXS010000037.1 GCA_018303685.1 Candidatus Woesearchaeota archaeon | reverse complement strand
AAAAAGAGGTATTGCCATGCTTTTGTTCAAGCCAAAGCCCAAAGAGATTCTGCCACCGCCGCCTCCTTCTCAAGAGCCTCAACAGCCGGATATTGAGGAAGAATTTGAAGAAGGGCCCAAGTTCTTTGACAAGGTGCTGAAGCCAGAGGAATTGGAAATCCCAAAATTCCCGGAGGAGGGAGAGTTTGGCGAGCTGGTAAAGGAGCTGGACGAGAACATTAAGCCAAAAACAGCCATAATCAAGAAAAAAGCGAAGAAAGAGCTGAAAACAAGGCAAAAACAGCAAAAGGCAAAGCCTGTCCAGCCCAAAAAGCGGATTGCTCCGAAAGAAAAAAAACTTGATTTGAAGAAAATAAAAAAAGCAGCGGCAAAAAAGGAAAAATTGCCTGAACTGCCAAAGCCGGAAGGGGGCTTTGAAACAAAAGAGCCTGATTTTGTGCTGCCGAAAGAGTTTGAAGAGCCAGAAAAAGAGCTCGGGATGCCCGAGCCGCTGGAAGAATTGGGCATTGAAGGCGAAAAAACAGAGTTTGGGCAGGAACAAAGGCCGAAAGAGATTATTGAAGCTGAAGAGGAGATAAAAAGCGCGATTGAAAAGATAAAAGCGCAGGAAAAACCTTCATTCTTAAGAAGATTATTTGCAGGAAAAAGGAAAACAGAAGAGAAGCCTGAGCAAAAAGAAGAAAAACAATTGGAGATTCCAGAAGCGGATAGCATTTCCAAAATACAAAGCAGTATAACCAAAACAAGGGAATATCTGGCAAAGTTTGACTTGCAGGCTGCAAAGCAGAATTACATTGAAATAATGAAGTTGTACAACAGCCTGAATCCGGAAGAGCAGGCAAAGGTTTATAGTGATGTCAGGGAGCTTTATTTTGAAAGAAAAAGCGCAGAAGAGTTGAAGGTTTAGCTATTTCTTGTTTGTTTTCAGCATAAACTTAATAAATGAAACAGAAATCTCAAAATGCATGAAAAAAGGCATTTTTATTGTTATTGACGGCATTGACGGCTCCGGCAAGAGCGAGACAGTGAAAATGCTTCATAACTACCTGTTCTCAAGAAACAAGAAATGCAGATTGCTGACAACAAGGGAGCCGACAAATGGTGTTTATGGCAAGCAAATAAGGGAAATGCTGAGGAAGGAAAAAAATCCATTAAGCAGCAGCAAGAAGCTCATGGAATTGTTTGTAAAAGACAGGCGGGAACACTTAAAAAATGTTATAGAGCCGTTTTTAAAAAAGTCAAATAAGCACGAATTGAATATTGTGCTGTGCGACCGGTATTACTATTCGACAATCGCGTTTCAGGGAGCGCAGGGCTTGGACACAAAGGATATAATTTCCAGAAACACGCCTTTCAGAAAGCCCGACATATCCTTTATCCTGGATGTAGAGCCTTCCATAGCACTTGAAAGGATAGAATACAGGAAGAAGGAAAAGTTTGAGCAGCTTGAGTTCATGAAAAAAATAAGGCAGAATTTCCTAAAGATACCTAAGCTGTTAAGCGACAATATAAAGGTAATTGACTCTTCAAAGCCGTTAAAAATGGTTTTTGAAAATATTAAAACGGAAGTTGATAAGGTTCTCGATTAGGGGGTTCTTGCATTGTTATTCTTGCTTTTATAATAAGGCTCGGCAATTTCCTCAACTTCTTCAGGCTCTTTTACAAAGATTTTTTCAACAAACCGCTCAGGCTCTTTGGCTTTTGAATTCAACCTTGGCATCACAGCTGCAATAACAATTGCAATGCCGATTATCAAAGCAGGCCAGAACAGATTATATTGGACAACTGTCTTTTGTATTGTTGGATAAGTGTGGCACGCAAAATCAGAGCCGCAATATGCCTCTGAGCCGCAGTCTTTGTTGCTTTTGCATTCCCTCTGCCCTATGTTAATTAGCCAGCCGAAAAAAAAGAGCACTATTATGACAACCAATATTATTACAAGCCCTGCTTCTGCCTTCTTGCTTAAACCACCCATAAAGCCAAGTGATACCTATGTATTTTTAAACCTTTTGCAGTTAATCACTTAGAAGTAGAAAAGTCACTTTACAGGCATTTGCTCATCTGCAGCAAGCTCCTCGCTTTCCTCAGCAACAAACTCAGCCAGCTTTGTGTTTTTCTGTATTGTCTTGAACCTTATAGGCCTGCTTGTGTCTTTCAAAATCCCACCTTTTTTAATCTAAACCCGTGCTTCCAAATCCATGCTCATTCCTTGTTGTTTCATCAAGCTCGTCAGCTTCTTCAAAAATTGCTTCCTCAACCTTGGCAAACACCATCTGCCCTATCTTCTTTCCTTTTTCTATTTTGTAGGGCTTGTCGCCAAGATTAATCATGGGAACCTTTATTTCTCCCCTGTAGCATGAGTCAATAGTTCCGATGCAGTTTGCGTGGCTTATGCCATGCTCAACAGCCAAGCCGCTTTTGGGCCTTATCTGGGCCTCATAGCCAAAAGGAATCGAGATTTTAATTCCAGTGCTGATTAGTTTTCTTTCCATCGGCTTTAGCAGGTGCTCTTCCGCAGAGTACAAGTCTACCCCGGAATCGCCTTTGTGGGCATAGAAAGGGATTTTTGCATCAGCAGATGTTTTTATTTTCACTTTCAGCATTTTAACCACAAAGAAAACTGATTTTTTCTGGGCTAACTTATATTTAAAGAATTCGCAATTAAAAAATATAGTTTTAGTAGGTTATGTTGGTTAGTTTAGGTTGTAGTTATCATTTTCTAAATGAAAAGACGGATGCTAGATGATGCTCAAGCACCTTGCCGCTGGATGCGTCGATTTTTATGTTAAGCGTGTTGAAAGCCTCAGTTACATATGTCACATTCCATATGTTGCCAAGCTCCGGTATGTTTTGAAGTATTGCGATGGTTTTTACGCTCCTGTCTTTCGGAAAGTTTTTTTGCTGGAATTCACCAGCTTTTGCCATGGCATCATTGAATGTCACCTTTACTTTTCCTATCTGCACCTGATGAACCTGCGCATCTTCTTTTTTAAACACCTCCTCTTCGGGCCTTATATTGACGCTGCCTCCTGCCATGACAAATGCAGTTATCCTGTCTTTTTTCTTGCTGTAGAATCCCATCTGCCAGTCGTCTGGGTTCATTTCCTGCGGAATCTTGAATGCGTAAGAAAAGTAAGTGTCTTTGTTCTTTTGACGCCAGGTTCTGAATTCGCGGCTTTCCTCAAGCTTTTTTAATGCAGGCTTCAAGTCCATAACATGCCTAAAAAGCTCAATATTTATATAGATTTGTATCTTTGCTAGGAGTATGATTACGGCAGATGTCAAGCTTATCCTCAAGAGGCAGCAGTACGAAATAGTTGGAAATCATTCCAGAGTCAAAACCTGCCACTGGACTAAAAGCGACTTGAAGGGTGAAGGCGGTTGCTATAAAAGCAAGTTTTACGGCATCAACAGCTACCAGTGCGTACAGATGACTCCCACTTTTACATGCAACAATGCATGCGTATTCTGCTGGCGCGATTTAAGGTACCACACAGAGCCTGCGATGGAAAACGGCATAGACGAGCCTGCTGATATTGTTGAAGGCACTATTGAAGCGCAGAGAAGGCTGCTCTCGGGTTTTGGCGGCAATGAAAAAACACCAAGTGAAAAATTTGAAAGGGCAATGGAGCCGCAGCATGTTGCAATAAGCCTTGACGGCGAGCCTACTTTGTACCCAAAGCTTACTGAACTGATAAAAGAGTACAAGAAAAGGAACTTCTCGACATTTGTCGTGAGCAACGGCCTGCTGCCCGAAAGGATTGAAAAGCTGCTGGAAGAGCCTCCGACACAGCTTTACATATCCGTTGATGCGCCTAATGAAGAGTTGTTTAATGTAATTGACAGGCCCATCATCAAGAATGCGTGGAAGGGGCTTGTGAAAACATTAGGCATGCTTCCAAAGCTGAGGGAAAAAATGAGAACAGTGCTAAGGTTTACGCTAATCAGGGGCATGAATATGGATTACCCCGGGCAGTGGGCCCAGATAATAAAAATGAGCCAGCCAATGTTCGTCGAAGTCAAAGCCTACATGTGGGTTGGGATGTCCAGGGAAAGGCTGGAGCAGGAGAATATGCCTTTGCATGATGAAGTAAGGCAATTTGCGCTTGAGATAGCAAGGCATGCTGATTACAATCTTGTGGACGAGCACGAGCCTTCAAGGGTTGTGTTGCTGATGAAAGAGGACTTTGAAGGAAGGGTTATGAAGTTTGAATAAAATATTGTATTTCAGTGATTAAAATTCTATAAAAATTAAAATGCCGGAACTGAAGATATTGAACAGCAAGGAGATAAAGGAAATCCTCAAGCTTATCGAAAAGCAGTGGGGCGCAAAGCCAAAGCTTGATTATGGTTTTTTGGAAAATAACAAAGGCAGGATTTTTGTTGTAAGCAAGGATATCTCGAAAATTGACATTTCAAAATTGAGATTAAATTCAGTCGGAATGTACTTTTGCGAGATTGACAACAAGGGCATAAGGCTGAGCATTGAGGGCAGCCAGATTATAGGGTCAAAAGCCGCAAAAAATATTATTGAACTTAATGAAGGCGAGACAAAATTATGGTTTAAGGGCGTGGATTTGGAGAAAGACTGCAAAGACTGCAGTGGATTTGTTATTTTAAAGCATAAAGGCGATTTTCTCGGAACCGGGAAATGCACAAATAATAAGATTTTAAATTACGTTGGGAAGACGAGAAGGGTAAATGTGATTTAGCTAAGGTTAGTTATTCTTTATAGAGAATTTTGAATGAAAATGGCTAAAATAATGGATTATTCAAAGTTCTCTATAACAATGCTTATTTTGCTCTTTTTTTCTTTTAAAAAGCCTATTAAATCTCTTTTCAGCTCAAAAGCAGCCTTATTTGAGTTTATTGCAAAAGTCCTTTCAGAGACGAAATCAGTTTTTCTTATGACAAATTCCTTATCACTGTTAAAATCGGGATTAATCTCAGCAGATATTGTTTCTTTGATTTTTTTATTTTTTTGAAAGGGAAGTACTGCAATTGTAATTTCCTTATTATTTGATTTTTTAATGAAATCCTTTAGCTTATCCAAGTCGAAATCAGCATTTACCCCAATAATGCAGTCCCCTTTCAGGCTGACTTCTTTGTCCTTTGTGAACTCCAAAGTTGTTTTATGGGTTCCAAGGATATTCTGATGCCCATAAGCATTGAACTTGTAAATCATCTTAAAAGGCTCTGCAGGTAATCTTTTTTGAATTTAAACCCATTCTTCTTTGCCAATTTCTCTATACCGTTTACAAAATTGCTGCCGTACTGCGCAGCCTGCTTCCTGCGCCAGGCAAACTCCTTCTTCAGGCCGATGAACTCGGCGGCCTCCCTTAATATTATTTTTTTATTTTCTTTGTCAAGCTTAAACATTGGGTGTATGCTCATTGCAGCCTTTATCAGGTCCTTGTCCAAAAACGGCGTTCTTAATTCCAACCCAAGATGCTTTGCAATTGCAAAATCCCTTGTCAAGTCCCTTTTCCACATGTTTTTCAGGCCGTTCCAGCACTCTTTATGCAATGCCTCAAAGTTATTTTCTTGCAGAGCTTCCTCATGCCTCCGGTATCCGGCAAATATCTCCTCGCTTCCCAAGCCGCCAAAAAGTACATTGTTATTGTCTGAAATTGCCAGTTTTCCTCCTGCATACAAAACCGAGCCGACGCTTGCTTTTACAATGTCCGCGTCATTTAGGATTTTAACAACGCTTTTCACAATATGCCCTAACTCATCCAAAGTCAATATCTTATATTTGAAATTGAAGTTATACTCCTCAGCCACCCTCTGCGCCCATTGGATATCATCAGAGTTCTCAATTCCAACTGTATAGCAGGTGAAGCTGCAGTTTAATTTTTTCAGGATAAAGGCTATTAAGGAACTGTCAACGCCTCCGGAAAAAAGGACTCCGGCTTTGGCAGCAGCCCTTTTCTTGACTGCATTGGATATTGCCACTGCAAGCTCTCTTTTAGCCCTTTCATTATTTGTCTCAAGAGTTTCAAAATTGTTTTCCATGCCATTCACAAACTTCACCCACAAATCCTCCGGGATGAGCCTGCCTTCCTTTACAATGCCCAAAATCTGCGTCATGAGCTTTGGAATTGAGCGGATTTTTAAAAATGTTTAGATTAGAAACCTATCGAAAATCAGCAGATTTTCGGAGGTCTCGGAAAAACAAAGTTTTTCCGCAACTCTTAAATACACCCTTCTTTTATTTTATTTTATGGATAAAGGCGTAAGCAAGGACGAGCAGATTGGCTTTCACAAAGGTGCCCTGACAACCCTTGCAAAGGAAAGGGAGGAAATGCTCAAGATTCTTTCAATAGTTGAGCAGCTTATGCAGATGCACGTCAAAAGCCTGCAGGAACTTGGAGTTGATTTGCAGAAATCCGCACAGCAAAAAGGCAAGTAAAGCTACTTTAGCCTGTTGTACATTTCCATAAGCTCGTCATAAACCTCTTTTTTCTCATTGTCTTCCAGCCCAATGTAGAGCTCTCTTGCCTCGACATAAATCTTCTTGGCCTTTGAGAAATTGTTTTTGCCGATTGCTTCTTTTGTTTTATTCAGGGCATTGAGGCATTTCTCAATATTTCTGCTTTTAGCCATTTCCGGCTTTGCTTCTTCAGGCTTCCCCTCTGCCTTTTCAGCTGTTTCTGCCAGGATTTCTTCAGGCACCTTCTCTTTCTTCCTGAACAGCCTTTTAAAGACACTTTCTCTGGCTACTGCTGGCTTTTCCTGTTTTATTTCCTCTGCCGGCGCTTCCTCAATCGCCTCCTCTTGTGCTTCTTCCTTTTTCCTGAATATTCTTTTAAGCAGGCTTGGCTTTTCCTCCAGCAGCTTTCCCGTCGGCTTTATTTTTCCTGTTTCTATTTTCTTAAACAATCCAAGGCTTCTTATGGCTTCTTCGAGCTCCTCAACCTCGCTTTTTGGCTTTTTCTTTTCAGTCTTTTTTTCTTTCTTGGCTGTTTTCGGCTTTTCAGCTGGTTCCTCTTCTTTATCAGCAGTTGCAGATATTATCTGCTCTTCCGCAGCTGGCTTTTCCTCTTCAGCCACTTCAAAATCGTCTTTCAATTCAAATTTTGGCTCTTTCTTGAACAATGCCGCGAATCCTGAGAATAATTTTTTCTTTTCTGGCTTTTTTTCCTCAATAGCTTCTAAAATCGGTTTTTCTTCAGGCTCCTCAACCTGCTCCTCTTCATGTTTTGGCTTTTTCTTTCCAGTAGTTTTTTTCTTTTTATCCTCCTTTGTTTCAGTTTCTTCCTTTTTCTCCTGCTCTTTCCGCTTTAAATCCTCAAGTATATCCTTTTGCTCTTTCTCCAATTCCAGCTGCTCTTTTTTTTCCAGCATGCTGCGGAGCCCGATTTTGCTGAAAAAATCCCTGAATTTCTTTTTTCTCTCGGCAGCCCTCTGTTCCCTCAATTCTTTTTTCTTTATTTCCTCTTTTTCTTTCCTTCTTTCATCCTCAAGCTTTTGCTTTTCTTCCAGAGCCTTCTGCCTTTCAATTTCCTTTTGCCCTCTCTCGAGCTCTTCTTTTGCCTTTTTTTCTTCCTGTGCCTTTCTTTGCCCTTCTTCCCTTTTCTCCTTTTCAAGCCTTCTTGCTTCAGTTTCAAAATCCTCCTTTTTATAGCCTGGCAGCAGGTTTCTGAAGAAATTCCTGATTTCAAGTTGATGTCCTAATTTTGACAATTCGGATTTTACCCGCTCAGTGTCCTTTTCGATGAGGGCGATTTTCTGCCTTATTTTTTGTATTTCCCTGTCTTTGTTTTCCAGGCTTTTGGTAATATTGCCTTTTTCAAGCAGCAGTTCCCGCTTTTGGGTTTGCAAGTCTGCAAGCACCTTTTTTTGCCCGCTCTGCTTTTTGCTTATGGCATACAAGCCCTTTCTGTAATCGGCCTCAACTTCTTTCCTCTTGTCGAAAGTTGAGCTTTTGTATCGCTTTGCTTCGTCTTCAAAACCCTGCTCTTCAATCTTGAGCTTTGCCTTCAGCTCCATCCTTTTCCACTTCTCGACTTTTCTTCTTTTTGCAGGGCTTAATTTTCTAAGCTCGGCTTCCAGCTGTTTTGCCAAATCAGTTTTTTTGGATTCAAGCTCTGACTTAAGCTCTTTTATTTTTGAATCCCTCTTGTCTCTTTCATTTATCTCTTCTTTGCCCAGCTTGTCGAGGCTTTCTTTATATCTTTCAAGCATCTCGTGCTTCTGCCTGATGAATTCACCGATTTCTTTTGATATGCCTATGATTTCATTTTCTATGTGATTTTCCCTTCCGTCAGTTTCGTTCAGCCTGCCTGATAAAATAATATTTCCCGATTCAAGTTTTTTTGCCTCGGAGTTCAGCTTGCCTATAGCCTCCATATTTTTGATTATCTTATCTTCTAGCTGCCTTCTAAGCTCCAGCTTCTGGGCTTTTGCCTGCTCCCGCCTTTGACTCTCCATATCCTTTTGTTTTTCGTGCTCCTCTTCAAGCCTTTGCCTTTCCTCAATAGCCTTCTGCTTTTCAAGTTCCTTTTGCCTTCTCTCAAGCTCTTCTTTTGCACTCTTTTCTTCCTTTTCCCTGAGATTTTCCTGCTGTTTTGCCTCTTCCAGCAAATTATCCCTTTTCTTAAACAGCTCTGTTAATCTGCTATGGGCTTCCTTTTGCTCCAGCTTTTCCAAAGCTTCATAGGATTCTTTCGCTTTTGCATATAGGATATCAGCTTTGGGAATATCACCGCTTTCAACAGCATCATCCAAGCCTTCTGCCAGCTCGTAAAACTTATCTAGCCTGCCTGGTGCTTTTGCTTCTTTCAGCTCAGGCTTAGGGTACTTTAACTGTTTTTCAATTTCCAGTTCTTTTAGCCCCTCCTCAAGTTCCATACCTCTTTTTTCAGCCTGCTCCTTTTCCCTCTCAGCCTTTTTCTTTTTTCTTTCCTGATTCCATTTGCCGATGCCGGCTTTTATTCTGCCAAAAATGCCGTATTTCTCAGCCTCTTCCTTTTTTTCTTTTGCAACTGCAGGCTTTCCTCTTTTTTCCGGAGGCGCGACAAAGCCGGTTACCTTCTCGTACAGGTATGCCCCTATAAAAAAGTAAAAATACGCAGTCAATACGAACAAGAGGAGCATTGTTGCCAGCGACAATGCAAGGCAAAGCACGCTGCTTGTGCAAAATTGGGCAAAGCTTGCCTCCTCAGGCCCAGCAACCTCGAACAAATAGCTTGCTGTGCCGACTGAACTGCCGAGCCTTATATATGCGGCAAACACGTACAGGCCTGGCTTGAGGTTTTTCGGCACCGATATTGTCTTGAAGAATGATGCCTGAGTCTTGACGACAACTGTCTCGCTTTCTGTCAGGATAGTATTTCCGTCCATGTCCTTGACAAAGTACTCCACATCAACATTTTCAGACTCTATGCTTTCAAGATTGAACAGCCTGACTTCAATTGTAGTTTCAGCTCCCTGCTTTATCCTCCTTTCAATGGCAACCGGGTTTAGATTTATGTCAAACAGGACATTTTTTGTCTCAATTTCAAGGACAACAGGAATTTCCTTTGTTGCCTTTTCTGAATTCACTGCAAGCTTGCCGACGTAAACGCCTGGCTGCTGCTCTATTCCCTGCCCTGATATAAAGGACGAGAAATTCAGGCTGACGATTTTTGTCTGACCTGGCTTTATGGAAAAGGAAGCGGGATTTATGCTGACGATGTCCTCCAACCCAATTACCCTGCCGCTTACTGCAATTTGGGAGCTTCCTATGTTGATAACCCTTATCTGCTTCTCTATGAATTCATTGCTTTTTATCAAAACCTTGAGCAGAATCTGGTCAACATCAAAATCAGGCTCCTGGACTTTTACTTTTTGCGCAAGATACGCCTTGTTCTGAAGCAGAAACAAAGCGCCGCCCAGGACAAGCATTAAAACTAGTACCGCAATCAGGAAAACCAATGGCTTCTTCAGCCTGTGCCTTGGATGCTCACTTGGATTTGAGCCTATGTAAACTGTCTTTATTCTCCCGCCAGGCTGCCTTATGTTTTCATAATAATAAGGTCCGAGCTTTTTTCCATGCCTGTGGATGTATCTCTTAAACGCCAAAATCCCCCACCCCATGACGTGGGAAATTAGAACAGCTAAGCCAAAACGCAGCCAGATAATGCATCAAAGTCCACCTCTTTTTCATCAAAAATTAAAAAATTTTTGAGTGTGCTCGGAAATCTTTGATTTCCGACATGTAGTGTAATGTAGTGTAACAGAATCAAATTTAGATGTTTAAATAGATTTCGGTTAACTTCAAAGTAAGTTAACACCTTGCGAGGCATAAAGCCTCGAGTGCTCACTTCGTTCGCAACAAGAAAGCATACTATTTCAGCTTGTTGTACAAATCCATCAGTTCACCATAAACTTCCCTTTTTTCATCCTGGCTCAGGCTTCTGTATATGCTCCTTGCTTCCATGTAAAGCTTTCTCGCGCTTGGAATATCCTTGCTAATTATGGCGCTTTTTGCCTTGTCCATTATCATCCTGCATTCAGTAAGCATAACACTCCAAGAAAATCTCGGAATCAGCAAATAAGCAAAAACGATCAGGATTATCGCTGCAAAAACAATTCCGGAAATGACAATTGTTCTGGACATGGCGGCTTTTTTTACAGCCTCTTCTTTTGCAACTACCTTGAACAAGTCGCTGGAAACTGCAAATGTATTCTGGTACCTGACTTCGATTACTATAATATAATCCCCTGGCTGGAAGTTTTCCGGTATCTTAAATGTTTTGACAAATGAAAGTTGGCTTTCCACAGGAATTGTCTCGGAGCTTTCATGCATGACATTTCCGCTTTTGTCCTTGATAATATAGCTTATAGTGACGTCAACCTGCTTTGCCGGTCCCACATTGAGCAGGGTAATCTGCGCTTTCAGATCCTTTCCAGGCTCAACTTCTTTATACTCGGGCGGGATGTCTATTTTTGCGTCAAAAAGTACCTGTTCAGAGCTGATGTCAAGGACAACATCTACTGACTTTGAGATGCCATCGCCTTTTGTTTCTATTGTGCCAAAGTATGAGCCGAGCTTCTTTCCAGCTATGTTTGCGTCAATAACTTTCTCTTGGGCAGGGGCAAGGCTGAATGCAGTTTCTGACAGAGTGACAAACTCGCTGATGGCAGCAGAGACGCTCAAGCTAAAGTTTAATGAGAAATTCCCTGTATTTTTCATAGTAATAGGCACTTTTCTGGACTCGCCAAGAGCCAATTGCTCATCTATTGATGTAGGAGTAACGCTAAAATTCTTTGTCAGCAATGGAGTGTCTCCGCCTCCGCCGCCGGTAGCTGCCGCGCCTCCGCCTCCGCCGGCAGCGCCGCTTGGGCATGCAGAACTGGTGCATGAACCGCTGCAGCAGAAGCCGCCTTCGCATTGGTTTGCTGAGGTGCATGGCTGCCCGTCAGCCAATAAAAGCGTGTGGAGAAACCCAATCCTGTTGGTGTACGACGGTGAGCTTATTATGCTGTTGATTGTTCCGACTACATTTATTATTTTGTAAGACGAGCTTGATGTTGTCTCGCCTCCTGAAGAAACAATGACTCTTTGCTTGTAGTTTGAGCTGTTGATTTCAAAGGCAAAAGTGCTGGATAAAGCCAGCAGAAGGGCAAATGCAAAGATTGCAGGTTTTATTGCTCTCATTCAGACTCACACAATCCATTGGGCTGTTCCTTTTTATTCTTTCTGTTTTTTGCGCTTTAAATCATAAATTTTAAATACAAGCTTGTTTTAACCATTAAAATGGTAAGGGGTGATAGTTTTAAGCCAAGTCCTAGCTATGCTCATCATCATGCTCCTGAAGAGGTAATATACGAGAAGCCGTTTTTCCAGCATATAATTGTGATTGCAATAATAGCAACGCTTTTAATAAGCATATTCTCTTTGGTCAACACTTATCAGCTTAAAAAAAGCCTGATTCCAAAGACGATAAATATCAATGAGCTTTTGAAGAAGCTGACAGCGCACAATGAAATGAAAAGCTATGTGGGCGTTGCACCATTAAACATTGTGCAGATAAACAGCAACAATATCGGCAACCTGCAGGCTCAGATAAACGGCTTGGATTTGTCTTACATAGGGAGCTTTATCGTGCAATATACGGACAGGGTTGTTATTTACGATTATGATAATGACATGATAAAGGGGAATGTGAATTTGCAGGCTCCTCAGCAGGCTCAGCTACCGGCTGATTTCTTCACAAAGCTTTACAGCCACCCTGAGGCGCAGGGCTTGCAGAGCCAGCAGCCTGCAGGCGGGCAGCTTGACGCAAATTCACTGGCAACTTTGAAGCAGCAGTTCCCTGATGTCTATGCAAACGCAAAACCAGGTGATTTCCTGTTAAGGTACCAGACAAAGCTGATTATCTATGACTACAGTGCGGACAAGATTGTGAATGTGGTTAATTTGGGGTGATTTTTTTGGTGCTTTATTTAGTGTTTAGTTTTTATTTTCAGCAATATTTTTAAACCACTTTCTAATTCTATAATCTATGCGGGTATCCTCACTATCGTTCGGGAACCCGCTCGTATAACTCGCGGGGATGCCGGAGCGGCCAAACGGGATATCAAGTTTGGTAAAGTAACGAAGCCCAAAAGGCTGATGAAGTACTTATGAGCCATCTATTGGCTTAGTGCCTTCGCAGGTTCGAATCCTGCTCCCCGCACTCTTTTTCTAATGGAATGCGTGTTTAACAAAACCTTATAAATTACGAGTAAAGGGTGTTAAGCATGGCAGAAAATGACATATACAATAATAAGAAGAAGTATGAAGACTTTAAGCAGAATTTGGAACTCTTTTTGTTAAAGCCAGAAAACAGAAGCAATGGCAAGTACAAAGGCAAATATTACTGCAAAAACAAGGAAAATTTGGAATGGTTTGTTCAGCTCTTTAAGGCATTTGAGGCTAAGGATATAAGCTATGTGAGGCGCAACAGGCTCTTAATGAGCATGAAGCTTATTTGCCATGCCTCAAACAAGAATCTCAGAGATTTGGACAGGGATGGCATAAACAATGTTGTAAGTTTTATGCACACTGCTTATAAATCGCCTAAAAGCAAATCTGACTTCATAATAGATATAAAGCACATGTGGAAAATCCTTTTTCCTGAGAAAGACGAAAGAGGCAGGATTGATGACAACCTTGTGCCGTATCCTGTAAGGCATTTAAGCCCAAAAATTGACAAAAGCAAAGAAAAAAGAAGGTATGACAAGCTAACCTATGAAGAGTTTGAGAAAGTCGTGAATTTCTTTGCCAATGACGCCAGAATGCAGTTTTATTTAACGTTATCTTTGGAAAGCTTGGGCAGGCCTCAAGAAATTCTTTATATCAAAATAAAGGATGTTGAGCTTTATGACAACTACGCTAAAATCTGGATTTCCGAGCATGGCAAGGAAGGCATAGGATTTCTTCAATGCATTGACAGCTTTCCTTATCTTATCAGGTGGATGGAAAAGCACCCATTCAAGAACGATAAAGACAGCTTCCTATTTGTTAATTTAAGCGACAGGGAATTTGGGCAACAATTCAAACCAAAAAACATCAACAACAAACTAAAGACAGCTTGTAAGTATTTGAAGATTGACAAGCCAGTTACTGCCTACTCCTTAAAGAGAAATGGCGTAACATTCCGCAGATTGAGGGGAGATTCAGATATGGAGATACAGCATGCTGCCAGATGGACTTCTACAAAGCAACTCAAAACCTATGACCAAAGCCATCAGGAAGAAGCGCTGAAAATAGAGTTAGTCAAAAGGGGCATAATTCAAGACAAAAAATACAAGGATTTGCAGCCGAAAGTCAAAGAATGTTTTATCTGCGGGGCTAAGCACGGATTTACTGCCACAACCTGTGACACATGCAAGAGGCCTCTGGACAGGGAAAAGGTTAGGGTATTGGAGCAGAAGAAGGAGATTGACTACACAATTGTCAAAAAAGAGCTGCAAGAAATAAAGGATTTCTTGAATACAAACAGGCAATATGCTGCAGAGCTTAATGAGTTTATGAAAATGTCAGAAGTGCAGAAGATGTTTAAAACATTCCATAAAGAGAAGAAGAACAGAGTTATTAAGAAGGAGATTCTCCCAATTGCCCAAACGTATTACAGCCGATCTGAATAAATCTATTTTTAATTTTGTCTGTCTTTTGCCTTTCTTCAAAAAAACAGCTTCTTTGAAATTCTTGTAGTTCATGACGTTCTTGATCAGACCACTTTTTAAAGTTGAACTTAATTATATCGGCAAGCTTACTTGAATACCTGTTATTCTTGATTTCTCCATATTGAGCAAAAAACAAAATAATGTGCCTTAAATAGTCTTCAAAAGTTTTAGGCTTTTCAAATTCATTAAGAAGCTTTACTGGGGAATAAAATACCCTTAACAATATTTCTTTATTGTTTAATAATGCTGAATTGTGGCTAACTATTGTTTTTCTGTAAAGATACTGACCAAACTTTTTCATATCTTGCTGCTGATTTTCCATTGATTCAAACAGATATACCAAGATAGCCTTATAGTTGACTTGATATTTATCAGCAACTTGCCATATAATTTTAGATGTTTCCAGCAACTTGATTTTTTCCTTAAATGACGAGTATCTGCTCTTTACTATACTAACAGGGAGGGTTCTACCTTTAATTATTTTGGGGTTAGCTTTGTTAAGACCACCTCTTTTAGATAAAAGTCTGCCTCTGCATTTACCACATCTTAAATCAATCCAATAGGGCTTTAAGTTCTTATTTTTCTTTTTCTTTGTAGGTTTTTCCAACTGATTTCTTATCTCATCAGTAACCTTCTTTAGATTTTGATGATTGCACTTTTTACAGATTATCTTTAACCTTTGTTCGTCAATTGTTTTTTCCCTAAATACTAAAGACATTAATTCAATTATGGATTTAGGGGAATTGAATAAGTGGGAGAATATGGCAAAAAGGTTCTTTTTCTTCAAAATTTCTTTAGTGGTCATTTTTTAATAAGTATTAAATTAAATATATACCATTACTTATTTATATACCTTTCGGTATAAATACTGCCATATGAAGATTACAATTTCCTTGCCAAGTGATATAATCAAGGCTGGTAAAGAACTGGCAAAATCACGAGGTGCAACATTTAGCGGTATGATACGGCTTAGTCTGGAAAAGGGGCTAAAAGAGAATGGCAAAGTCGAATGATGTTTATCAAGATTTAATGAAAAAAATTGCCCTGCTGATAGATGCAGCAGAGGCAGAAATGAATCAGCAATCTTAGCAAAGTAGCTGATTCTTGTAGGAATAATAAGGTTTGTTAAACAATGCAGCAACAGAAATTTTATCACAGGAATTTTGAAAAATTAAGCTTTGATAATACAAATGCTTCAGTTTTTAATAGTAACAAAAAAACCAAGTTTTTGGCTTTCAGATTAGAGCCAGACAAATTTATACAATTAAAAGAAGAAGCTTCAGAGAGAAATCTGGATTTAAGCACATTGATTAGGTTAAAGTTGAAAGGAAAAAATGACTGACAATAACCTAAATGAAGTTTTCAAGGAGCGAGTAGCGGAGTTATCCATAGGAGAGAGAAACCTTGCATTACTTGATGGCGAAGAGCAAGATAAAAAATATCTTGATTTAGGTTTTGTTGATGACAGACTGCCAGAAAGCAAAGAAACAATCGTTCACAATGCAACTGCGAGAGTCTTTTGGTATTATGGTAATATCATCAAAGGCAAGCAGGCAATAATCACAAGCGATAAGAAAATTCACAGAAACACACTTGAAAAATTTTATAATAGATTATTAAAAACAACTGAAACAATTGGTCATGATGAGATTGCAGATTTTATTAATTATGATGGTTATATAGGGGAAATTGCCCCTTTAATGAGCAAAGAAGCAATCAAAAGGTATTTTATTTCTAAAACCCCTTTAGACAAGCGAAAGGTATTTCGGGATGTTGTGGAAAAAATCCTTTATTACATGGATTTTGGCGAGCAGGAATCTATTGCCTATGTTCAGGCCTGTTGGATTATTGCGACTCATTGCTATCCGTTGTTTTACTGGTTTGCTCATATTTTGTTTAATGCACCAAGCGAATCGGGCAAGAGCAAAAATGCTTTTATAATGACACAGATGGCTTTTAGGGGTTTTGATTTGGGAGCAAGCGCAGGAGTAACACCACCACAAATTTTTAGGACATTGGAAGGCAACAGAGGCACTATTTGGATTGATGAGTTTGAAAAGCAAGAGAAATCAGAAAGCCAACAGCTTGTTAATCAAATCCTAAATGCAAGCGCAAGCAGAGATGCTTATGTAATCCGCACAGAGCAGATTGATAAGAAATGGAGAGCCTGGAAGTTTCCTATATTCTGCCCTAAAATAGTTTGCAATATAACAGGCATTAACCCAACTTCATTAAGTAGATTCATTGTATTTCAATTGCTCAAAACAAATAGCATAGAAAAAGGCAGAAGAAAGCCAAACAAGCAAAAAGATATAGAATCATTCAGAGAAATAAGGGATATCCTCTCTATTTTAATCTTTGAAAATTGGCAGGAGATAAAACATATTTATGACACTTTGCAACTTGATTTGGTTAATAGGGATGAGGACAACTGGCTACCAGTTTGTGCTATCGCCAAGTTTATTGGTAATGATGTTTTTGATAAGGTTATGGAGTATATTCAAACCTATCAGGAAATTAGATTGCAGAGTAACGACCAATTAGCAGATTTTTTTTATGCCTTGTACGAAAACGTTGATGAAGAACAGAAATACTACACTCCAAAACAGATAGCCGAATTTGCAGATATTCAAGAGATTCTTAGTCAATACAAAAGCCCTGCCCATTGGATTGGCAAATCTTTGAAGTCTTATAAATTTTCAACAAATCGGGGAGGGGGAATCAGGAAATATCTGCTGTCTAAAACTAATGTTAAGGACATCATAAACAGATACTTTACTATAGATAAAACATCACATTATGACACAGATAACACAAATACCACAGAACAACACATAACAACACAAAATAATCAAGAGAATAAAGAAAACGTGTCATTGGGTGGTGTTAGTGTTGTTATATCAGAGAGTATAGAAGATATAAATCAGCTTTCTGGTGATGATTTGGTTACTTTTGTCAAAGAAAAAGGTTCTGAAGGTTATGATATGCAAGAATTTATCAGCAAATATGGTGAAGAAACTATGCACAGGCTACTTAGAGAAGGTCGCTTATATGAAAATCCAGCAAGAGTATTAAGAGCAAGAGAAGTATAAATAAACTAAATTTTAAAAAAATTAATTAACAATTTACAGAGTAATAAAGGGTTATAAAATGAAGTATCTAAACGTACCAATTCCTGAAGGAAAAGAACCTGAAAAGTACAATTTTGTCGAGAGAAGAGCAGAAATACTGAGAATTATAATAGAAGCTGGACACCAAAAAGCCATAACCCAAACTCAATTGGCGAAAAGATATGGCAAGAGCCAGGCAATGATACACAAAGACATTGAGGCTATTAAGCATGAAATAATGGATTTGATGAATAAGGATGCTGAGTTTACGATTTACACTCTTTTCAATAAAGTGATAAGAAAAGGGGCAGCTTCCTCAAATTTGAAAGACAACTACCTTGCAGCTCATGCCGCTAAATCATGGTATGAATGGCTGCAGGGCATAGGGGCTAAACCGAAAGTATCTGCGATTAATCAAGCAAACTTCATAGGACAGGTTAATCAGTTTCAATTCAATACAGATGCGCCATTCAAGGAACAATGGCATTTAATGGAGCAGGCTATTAAACAAAAACAATCCCTTAATTCCATGCAAATCTACAACTCTCCCGAAGAGGCGATATCCCACTTTTTAGTCGAAAATGGGCATATTGATCCAGAGAGCAACTTGTCTTTTAATGAGCAGCTTGAAAAAAGAAAACAATTGCATGAGGCTAACAATGGCAATTAAAAATTTACAGCAATTCTCTAAAAGCCCGTCGTTTTTTGAATCCTTTTTTAATTTATGTTGAGTACTTATTTACAATATAGAAAATAAGTAACATAATGGTAATGAATAACAAGGTTATAATTCCAAAAAAAAGAAAAATTATTTATCGGTTTTAGATAAGTAATCCAGAATCTCATCAGCTACTTTATTCTTTTGGTATATTCTTCCGACCTTTAATTCTTCATTCAAACATTTCACAAGCCCTTTGGCATTAAGCTCCCTTATAATCTTGCTTGCATGTGTAAGGCTGATTTTAAGCTTCTTTGCAATATCACTTGGGCTTAATGGAATGGATAAGATTCTTAATACTTGCTGGCGGTTTTTGCTTCTTTTAACATACCCAACAAGCCCCCAATTTAGTGTCATAGATGTCAACCAGTAATCAACCCTAATATACTTGGTGACAAGAGTATCAACCGAAAATCAACTAATAGAAATATTTAAATACTATATAGAAAACATGATTTAGTGGGTGGTTTAGATGAAACAAACAACAAAAGCTCATTTAGGTATGATAAGTGGCATTCTTTTTTTCTTTATAGGATTTGCATTCCCGCTACTATGGATTTTTGCAATTTTAATGATTGTATTCTCAGTAATCACATATTCAAAAGCTAAAAAACAGACTTAATAGAGGTGATTTTTATGAAAATAGGAACTATTGGAAAGGAAGAAATTAATTTAAGTTTTTGGCAGATTTTTGGGATTGCCTTTGCTATATGGCTGATATTTGGAACTATAAAATTTATAATTAACTTCACGAGGGAAGCGGTGGCTTTAGCAGGAGGATAGCGATTTATTGTATTATAGACAAAAAATGAAAAAAACATTATTTGCAGTTATAGGGATATTATTATTGAGTGCTTGTGCGGTGAGAGAGACTTCCAAAGAGGTATTATCCGTTAACTGACTGACAAGGGAAAGATATTTAAATTCCAAGCAAAACTATATATAAAAGTAGAATACGCATTCTATTAGAGGCGGTTGGCGTGCTCCCCGCATTTTTTCTGCTTCATTTCATATATTTCTTGTATATTTTTAAGTACCTCTTTACCAAATACTGAACAAAAATATATTCCTTATTTTTGG
>JAGVXS010000081.1 GCA_018303685.1 Candidatus Woesearchaeota archaeon | reverse complement strand
CCGAAGTTTCCAACGCCTTTGGACCAATCTTTAGAAAGCTGGCTTAGGGTATTTTCAAGCTATGAAAGCAAGGTAAATGAAGAAACTGTCATGGTCGGACACAGCCTTGGCGCTGCTTTCATTCTTAATTATCTTGAAAAAACCAGCAAAAAAATCAAGGCTGCATACTTAGTTGCCCCTTTTCACAAGCTGCTCGGCGTTGAGTATGATGAAATAAACAAAACCTTTTTAGATAAGGAATTCGGCTGGGAAAAGATAAAAAGCAGCTGCAATAAATTCTTTGTTTTTGCATCTGACAATGACAAGTACATACCATCTGAAGTTACAAATGACATTGTTGAAAAGCTTGGAGCTGAATTCAACATTGTGCCCAATGGCGGGCATTTAAACAAAGAATCGGGCTATGGGGAATTCTATTTGCTGCTGGAGTGCATAACAATTGATTTGGATTGACAACAACCCTTAAAAACAAGCAAAAATTTCTAAATTCATGGAAAAGCGCATCTTCACAGTCTTGTTCATTGCAGTTTTTGCAACAATGCTCGGCACAGGCATAATAGAGCCTTTCATGGGCATTTATGCGGAAAGCTTGGGCGCAAACGGCTTCCTTATAGGCTTGATTTTTGGCTCTTTCACATTGTCAAGGGCTTTGTTCACGCCATTGATTGGAAGATTGTCTGACTTGAAGGGAAGAAAAAACCTCCTGCTTGTTGGACTGACAGGCTACACAATTTTATCATTCTTTTATGCTGCGGCAGATACAACATCTTCTTTGGTTATAATAAGATTTTTTCATGGCTTAGCAAGCGCAATGGTTCTGCCTATTTCAATGGCTTACATCGGCGACATTGCGCCAAAGAATGAGGAAGGCAAGTACCTTGGCACTTTTACTATCTCATTTTTCATGGGATTGGCTGCCGGCCCAGTCATAGGAGGGACTTTGTATGACATCTGGCACATGAACGCCGCTTTCTATGCAATGGGGGCAATAAGCTTTTTGTCTTTGTTATTTCTTATATTCATGCTTCCAGAGATAAACGCACATAAAAAAATTAAGCCATCATCACTCAAAACAATATTAAAGGACAAGACAATGCAAGCAATGTTTATTTTCAGGCTTATGAATGCTTTTGGGGTTGCAGCTTTGATGGGTTTCCTGCCTTTGCTCGCTCAAAAAATTAATGTGAGTGTATTTCAGATAGGATTTGTGGTAACTACCAATTTGCTAGTTTCTTCTTTGCTGCAGAGGTATTTTGGCATTATGATGCTTATTGCTCTTGCATTAATGCCTTTGTCAACAGGATTTTACACATTACTTTTATTCAATTTATTGATGGGTTTTGGCTCAGCTATTTCAATACCGGCAGGAAGCGCAATAACAGCGCAGCTTGGAAGAAAGCTTGGCATGGGCTCGGTAATGGGAATATTCAACACGGCATTCGGTATAGGGGGCGGCATAGGACCAATTATTGCAGGCTTGATGATGGTTGCATTCGGCTTGGCGACTGTTTTTGTTTCATCGGCTGTAATTGTCTTGATTGGAACGATAACATTTTATTACCTGATGAAGAAGAATACAGAATATAAAAGACTGACATAAAAATGGATATCTTTGCCCATGGCTTGTGGAGCTTTGCAATTTTCCATAAAAAGAAATATGTTTGGCTTGCTACATTATTCGGAGTGCTGCCTGATTTGCTTTCTTTTGGCATTATATTCGTCATTAATTTATTAAACGGCAATCTTCACAGAGGTCCGCCTGCATTAAGCTCGCTTCCAGAATGGCTTTTTTCAGCCTACAATATGACGCACAGCTTTGTGATGTTTATTTTTGTATTTTTGCTTGTTTATTTAATAACCAAAAAATGGCTTTGGGCTTTGACATCATGGGCAATCCATATTATTATTGACATACCAACGCACTCAACAAGATTTTTTCCAACTCCGTTTTTGTGGCCTTTGTCAGATTACACATTCAATGGCATCAGCTGGGCTACTCCATGGTTTATGCTGGTTAATTATTCTGCTATATTGATTGTATTTCTTATAATTGCCCACAATAGGGCTAAAGGCAATAAACGTGCAATAACTTTAAAAAAGAATAAATAATACTTATTGTATGGACAACATAGAAAAACTAAAAATCGAATACATCAATAAAAAACATAAAATACAAGAGCGATTAAATCAATTCGAAAAATTCTTCAGCGAGCCTTATTCATGGTTTTACAGAAATGGTGAATTGGTCTTATTGCCAGTTGAGACAAAAGATGATTACAGGATTTTTGAGGAGCTGTGCTTCTGCATCTTTACTGCAAATGCAAGCGCTGAAATGGGGCTTAAATCGGTTGATGCGATAAGGAACATCCTAATGATTGGAACAGCAGATGAAATGTCTAGAAGAATAGAGGGAATCCATAGGTTCAGCAATGTAAGGCCGAAATATATAGCCCACACGCGAAATCACTTAAAAAACACATTAAATTTTCAATTAAAAGAAAAAATAAAATCATTCAAAAACAGAAATGAATTAAGGAATTTCTTTGCATTGAATAAGGACATAAAAGGATTGGGCATGAAAGAGGCATCACACTTCCTGAGAAACATTGGGTTTAAAGGCTATGCAATCCTTGACAAGCACATAATAAATTCTTTGCATGAATTTGGAGTAATTGAAAAGAATGAAAAGCCGAAAAATGCAAAAGAATATTTGGAGATTGAGCAAAAGTTTATTGAATTCTCAAAGCAACTTGGAATTGATATGGACGAATTAGACTTATTATTGTGGAGTATGAAGAACGGAAGGATTTTGAAGTGAAAATGACTTCCATAAAAAACATCTCCAAAATCATTAAACTCCTAAAACAAGAAATCAGACACTTTGAAAACCCAATCGCAACAGAAATTGGGGAAAGAACAAAAAATCCTTTTCTTGTGCTTATTTCCTGCATTTTAAGCTTGAGAACCAAAGACACAACAACAGGGCATGCTTCAAAGAGATTGTTTGGCTTGGCAGACAACCCAAAAGACATGCTGAAATTGTCAAAAAAACAGATAGAAAAAGCAATTTTTCCAGTCGGATTTTACCCGACAAAAGCCGGGTATATAAAAAAAACCTGCAAAATTTTGATTGAAAAATACAATGGAAAAGTGCCTGAAAGCGAGGAGGAATTATTAAAATTGCCCGGTATAGGTAGAAAGTGCATGGGTATTGTGATGTGCTATGGCTTTGGAAAAAACTCACACATACCTGCCGATACCCATGTCTTTAAAGTTACAAACAGGCTCGGCTGGGTCAAGACAAAAAACCCGGAAAAAACAGAGCAGGAACTGATGAAAATTGTGCCAAGAAAGTACTGGCATGACTTGAACAATCTTTTAGTTGCCCACGGGCAGAATATTTGCGTTCCAATCTCCCCATTTTGTTCTAAATGTTACATAAGCAAGTATTGCCCGAGAATTGGAGTTGCAAGAAGCCGTTAAAATATTTGCTAAAATCGTTTTTTTAAAACTACCATATTTATATACTAGTTTTCAAATAAATCCTTAAAAGAGGTAGCCTAATGAGAGATTTATTATTGTTTGCCCATATAATAGCTGGACTGGCGCTGATAGCATTTCCCATAATAATTCTCCTGTATCTTAAAAAAAAGCCAAAATGGCTTAAGGCATTTTCTTTTGCTACCGCTGCAATAAGCTGGCTGTTGCTGCTCCCTTCAGGCAAGCTGTACATAACTTTCTATCCCGCGACAAAAACCCTTGTCAAAGCAGGCTCTTGGCCATGGGCTCATTCAATTGTAATGGAGACAAAAGAGCACTGGGGATTGCTGCTGCCGATAATAGCAACAGTCGCTGCAGGACTTGTTTTTACAGGCAAAACAAAAGAGAGCAAAAAATGGTGGATTCTTTTAATTATATTATCTGCACTTATAGGAGTAATGGGAAGAGTAGTCAAAATCGGAGCGCTGAAATAAATGGCAAAATTTAATTTTTACCTTGGAGCGGCAGCAAGCGCCTGGCTGCTTGCAATATTAATTGTAGCAGCAGAACTTATCAGCCAATTCAAGACTTTTTTGGCGAATGCATTTACCCACCATTGGATTGGAAAAGCTGTGATTGTGTATTCAGCGTTTGTTGTATTCGGATTTTTATTGCAAAACAAAAAATCAATATTGAATTTTTCAGATGAAAAAGCAGCATGGTACAGCATGCTTGGTAGCCTGAGATAAACAGAAAATAATTGCAGCGGCTGTTATTCTGCTTTTTGTCGGTGTTATATCCTATTTTTTTATTTCATCAGAAAGTGCGAAAACTGAAATTCCTTCTTATGTTACAGGTGAAAAGCGAGAAATTTATGAATGGGCAAAAACTCAAGAAGGTGCTTCCCTGTTGGAGCAAGTGCCTTGCTATTGCGGCTGCAAGTTTGAGGGGCATAAGCACACGAGGCATTGCTTTTGGCGCGACGATGAAACATTTGACAAGCATGGCATAACCTGCTCGGTTTGCTTTGACATAGCAAGAAAGACAAGGCAGATGCATGAGCAGGGAATGGATATCTGCACAATACGAAAAGAGATAGACATGTTTTATGAGCCGAACAAGCATCTTGGAACCGATACGCCGATGCCGCAAGGATGTGAATAAATTTAGAAATAAAAAAGCGGATAATTGATTTTTTAGGAAACTGTTTGGAAGATGAAACTATTTGGAAAAACTCTGAAAGAATACATTTTGCCGATTAAGTACTATATTATTGGCGCGGTGTTAGTAGTACCATTACAATACTATGTGGCAGTTCCATTAAGTGATAGGTTACCTTTTATCCTAAACTTAACCCAAGCTTTATGGGCCTTAATGGTTGCTTTGTCAGTGATTAAGCTTACAGTACTTTATGATTTTAATTTTAAGAATGTCCTATTTTTGGGCATTTTGTATTCTGTTATTATCCATGGATTAAAGGCTTTTGTTTTTAGAGTGTTTTTATTTCCTTATCCCGGCTTTTCTATTGGACAAATCCACTGGAATCTCTTTAACAGATTTCTTTATGGGAGCTTTTTAGTTATGGTTATCGTTATAATTCTTGGTTTTATGTTTATCAAGCTGAAAAATAATCCAGAAGTTAGAAAATCTGCTAGTCGGTTGTGAAATGAAAAAAATAATATTACTTTTGCTTATTTTATCAATTTTCATTGTTAGCTGTACTAAATCAGCGCAACAACCGTTAGACCCCACAGAGCCAGCCAATCCGCCAATCGCTGCGGAATCAATGCCTAGTTCTCAAGAGATTTCTGAACAATCAACTCCGCCTTCGCCAAAATTAGAACAGCAACAACCAAAGCAACCTCCACAATTAACCTGGAAACTTGGCGAAGTAGCCATTGCAGGAACTTATGCCGATGCTGAAATTGTAGAGCTTGGAAATGACAATTACAGGATGTATTATTCCATTGAGCCTGAAGTTCCAGGGAATAAGTTAGAAGTATTCTCAGCAACATCAACAGACGGAATAAATTGGAATAAAGAAGAGGGAATAAGAAAAGAGTTTGCAACGTTTCCTGATATAGTAAAACTTCCAGATGGAAGGTTCAGAATGTATTTCCAAAATGCAGGCGTGATAAAAAGCGCAACATCCCACGATGGTTTAATCTGGATTGATGATCCTGGCATTAGAATTGATAAAATTGAATTGGGTTTTAAGTTAGAAGATGTAGGCGCTCAAGGCACAATTCGATTGGAAGACGGGACTTACATTATGGCTTATCGCGGCACAGTCAATGAACCCTATCGAACCGCTGAAAAAATTCCCAACAAAGACACGCATATTTATTTTTGGGCAACTTCCAAAGACGGCTTGGCTTTTGAAAAGAAGGGATTAGCCATTGATTCGAGGAATGATGTCTTGCTTGGAGCAGCAGATGGCGCGGAGTGGGTGAGATGGGACCATGCTACAGGGAAAATTGAATTAAGAGTTTACTTTTGGAGTTATGCTGGTATTTATCATGTGACATATCAAGATGGCACATTTTCCGAGCCTGTTTTTGACTTTACAAATAATCAGGACAAAATGGCAAAATTCCCGCCTAACCCGCCTGCTGATCCGACATTG
>JAGVXS010000022.1 GCA_018303685.1 Candidatus Woesearchaeota archaeon | reverse complement strand
CTATTACTCTGGCCGTGGGGATATTTTTTATATAAACTCCTCCAGCCCTTTCTGCTCAACTCTTGCCTTAGTCTTCTCTTTTTCTTCTTTGTAGCTGTCCAAATCTTTCTCCTCAAAAATCGGCACTCCGTAAACCCCGTCATATCCCGGCTTGAAAGGAATTTTCTGGTTCCTGTTTCTTATGATGTTTTCAGCAATTTTCTCTGAGGTTATTTTTTTCAGTTCTTTTTCATCAGCATTCAAAACAACCTCAAATTCGTTTCCAAAGGCATTGGTTAATTTGTAATATTCCTCCCAGACTTTTTTCGACTCAACTTTCTCGCCAATTGTGCCGCCAATCACTTCGCTTAATGGAATCAAATTTTTGAAAGGAACAGCGTGTTTTGGCACAAAGCCTTCTTCCCTGTCAGCAAGCTCTTCAACCCTTTGGGCAACTCCAACTGTCAGCTTGCTTCTGCATTTTGGGCAGATGTTTTTCAGTTTAATTGACTCTTTTGGCGACAAAACAACATTGCAGTTCCTGTGCCCTGTGTAATGATACTTGCCCTCATGCGGCCACATTTCAATTGTTTCAACAAATCCTTTTCTTTTCCTAATTGCATCAAGCAATGCGTCATAACTTAAGTCAATGTCAAAGACATTTGCTTCCCTTCCCAAGCGCCATGGCCAAAATGAATGCGCGTCAGAGCTGCTCAATAAGGTGTATTTGTCAAGCCTTGAAAGCCGCCAGTTCATTGCAGGGTCTGAAGAAAGCCCTGTCTCAATCGCATGAATGTGCTTTGACTGCTCCTTGAAGCACTCTTCTACAGAGTCAAACCCCGACATCGAGCCGAATATGCCATACCATGGAGTCCATGCATGCGCCGGAATTATTTCAATATCATCCGAAATGCCCCTCATCATGTCAACCAGTTCAACGCATGAAAAGCCGAAAATCGGACGTCCATCATAATCCAGCCTGCCTTTTTTCAGCAAAGCTTGGTTAATCTGCTCTACAACATCAAAATTTCTTGCCAATAGCAATGTGTGTATTCTTCTTGACTTGCCATCCTGCGTGTAAATGTTTGAAATCTCCCCCTGCAAAACAAAATTGAACCCGGATTTTGAGGTCAGAATTCCAGAACCGTCTTCTTTCAACTCACTTTTCAATTCAGCAAGCCATTTTGGATGCGTAAAGTCCCCTGTGCCGAGAAGGTTTATCCCTTTCAATCTTGCATATTTCTCAAGATTCTGTATTGTGATGGCAGAGCTTGTTGCCCTTGAAAACCTTGAATGAATCTGCAGGTCTGCTATGAGGTTCATGGAATTAAGAAAATGCGATAAGTTATTTAAAGGTTTCAGTATTCTATATTAAATTAAATGATTGATGTTAATCTACTCTTTGGTTATTTTGGTAATGTCTTGAAAATTCTATTATTATTACCTTTGTTAAAATGGTACAAGCCAAGATTAAGCAAATTAAAGGTTAAATGGATACTTTGGGCTATACTTGGAAGTATAACCCTTTACATAGTCGGATTATTTGTTTGGGACTCAGTAAATGATGAAAGAAGCATATTCAATAAAATACTTTTTTCAATGATTTTGTCTCCGATAATCGAAGAATCTTTATATAGGTACCTTGTATTAGGAATAATTTTATATAAAATACAAAAAAGAATTAGCTTTTATGATTTTTTGATATTTTCTTATATTGCATTTGCTCTTTTAATCCCAGGTATTTTATTTTACACAACAAAACTTGTATCAAATAAGCCAGATTTTATATTATTAGTTTTTGTAATTTCTATTCCAGTTATTGGATTTGGACTGCAAAAATTATCTAAAAAAGGATATTACTTAAAAAAATTTTTAGATTATTACGTAATTTTTATGGTGGCTATGCTATTTTTCTTAAGCCACAATGTATTCGCTTCACAATCGCAATTTATTGGTGGAATATTTTTTGGATTTTTATATTACAAGTCCCGTAATATTTTACCCCCAATAACTGCACATTTTGTCTATAACCTGTTAGTTGCATTTAAACCATTTTAACCCGCAACATTTAAATAACCCCTTTCAAATATTTCAATCATGGCAAACAATGACATTCTTGCAGAATTCAATCCTGCAGACATAAATCATTTCAAAAAAGACTTCATGCAGATGATTAAGGTTGGAGCGGAAATAGACCGGTATTATGGCGAGGCGCAGCATGACTTGGACGCATTAATCCCGAAATACGAAAAATTGATTGAGCAGTTCAACAAAAAGTACAAAGGGATAAAAATCAAAGCCAAGAAAACAACAGAGCATTTTAAAGTAAGTGTTCTTGTAAGGGAAAAGAATGTCAAGGACTTTTTTGCCAATTCCGCATCGAGGATTCCGGGCTTGAAGGCAATCGGAAGAACCAGTTTCAACCAAGTTGACATCAGCGATGCCGAGAAATTTGCAAGGTTTCTTGACTCATTGCAAAATCGAGATTTACGGCAGCGCATCAACATTCGGGTTTTCCAACTTATTGGACGAGATAGAGAAAAGGGAGTGGTACGATAAGTTTAACCCAAGGTTTTTGGAGTGAGTAATCTAAAATGGGACAAAAAGCGTCACCTATTGAAAGATTAAGTGTTTATATCGCTAAACTTCCAAGAAGGATTTACCAAGCGGATATAATTACATTTAGAACTTGTTATGAAGAACTCTCCAAAAAACCAGAAGATATTGAAAGTGTAAGGATATTAATAGGCGATTTAAGAAGAATAGCAAATGTTGAAGACAAATATAAATTTAACCCAAAAAATAGGAAAGTTCTACTAGAAGGAATAGATTTACTTGAAGAAATAGTAGGGGCGCATAACAAAAATTAATAAAGAAATTTGATTACCCCCCCATCGGCAGCCTTCCCCCGAACTTCTTCATGAACTTTGACATGTCGCCCTTGCTGCCCTTGAACATCTTCACCATTTTCTTGGACTGCCTGTATTGCTTCAGCAATTCCCTGACTTCGCTCGCTGGAATTCCCGAGCCTCTTGAGATTCGCTCAATCCTGCTCGAGTCCACAATTTCGGGGTCTTCCAGTTCTTCTTTGGTAAAGCTGTTCATCGCAACTTTCCACTTTTTGAGCTTGCCTTCCTGCACTTGAAGCATCTCTTTTGGCAGCTTTAATGAAGAAAAGCCCGGTATCATCTCGACAATCTGCGACAAAGGACCCATCTTTGACATAGCTTCCATCTGCTCGTACAAGTCAATCAGATTAAATTCGCCTTTCAAAAACCTCTTTCCCAGGTCTTCTGCATCCTCGGCTTTTATGACGTCCTTGGCTTTTTCAAGCAATGCCTCCAAGTCGCCCATGCCCAAGATTCTTCCGACAAAGCCTTGGGGGTTGAACTGCTCCATGTCGTCAATTTTTTCCCCGACTCCGATGAACTTTATAGGAGCGCCTGAAACAGCGCATGCAGTCAAAGCCCCTCCGCCTTTTGCGGTGCCGTCCATTTTCGAGACTACAATGCCTGTTATGCCGCAGCTCTTGTGGAACTGCCCTGCCTGCTTCTGGGCTGCCTGCCCGATGTCGGCTGAGATGACCAGGAGGTTTTCATCCGGCTTGATTCTTTTGTTGACTTCCTCTATCTCGGCAATCAAGTCGTGGCTTAAGGCATCCCTCCCCGAAGTGTCTACAATTAAAACATCAAAATCATTTAGTTCATTTTTTACATTTTCCCAAATCTCAACAGCATCCTTTGTTTTCCTGTCAGAAAATACTTTTACATTTGCTTGCTTCCCAACCTGCTCTATCTGCTCCATTGCAGCTGGTCTATGCACATCTAGGCCGACAAGAACAACCTTGAAGCCCCTTTTCGAGAAGTACTTTGCAAGCTTTCCCGCTGTTGTTGTTTTTCCAGAGCCGAACAAGCCGACAAGCATTATCTTGAATGGCTTTTTATTGACTTCTATTTTCTGCTGCTCTTTCCCGAGAAAGTTTACCAATTCCTCGTAAACAATGTTGATTAGCTGCTCTTTTTTTGTCAAGCCTTTTTGGGATTCCTCATTCAATGCTCTGTTTTTTATCTTTTCAGTCAAGTCAAACACGAGCTTTACGTTTACATCGGCTTGCAACAAAGCCCTCTGTATGTCTTTTACCAGCTCATTAATCAGCTTCTCGTCTACAAAAAGGGATTTGGCTATCTTTTGCAAAGTGTTTTTTAATGCATTACTAAGGTTTTCGAGGACCATATAATCAAGGATAAGAAAATGGTTTATAAAGATTTGCAGAAATTACACAAAATTTTTTATCCCTTGCCTGTATTCACTGCAACAACTACATCAGAAGGCTTGAAATTATGCCTTTGCAGTGCAACAAAAGCTGCTGCTGCGCTGGGCTCCATATTTAATCCGGTTTTGTATTTCTGATAAGCATTGTTTATTTCTATTTCGCTTGCTTTTATTATTTCATATTTTTCAGGATTCCCATGCTTTGTTATTTTTTCCATAATCGGACGATATTTGGCGTAAAGCATTGCCGCGATTGTGCCCTTGAAATCAGTTGTCACTCCAATTATCTTTGTGTCAGAAAGATGGTAATACCTCAATGCAGCAGCAAAAAGCTCTCCGCTTCCAATCGGTAATGCAATATAATCCGGCTTTTTGCCGTTTTTGTCGAGTTCCCTCTTTATTTCCTTGAAAATGTCCAGATAGGAATCATCATAGAAATTCGTTGCGTTGATTCCTTTGCCTTCAATTCCCGATGTTTCTGCAATGCTCTTCATTCTTTCAGTTGTAAGCTCGCCTGACTCCAAATCAAGAGGAATGACTTCTGCTTTTTTCCTTAATCTGCCTGCAATTGCAGGATTTATGTCTTCGGGAACAAAAAGCAAAGTTTTCACTCCAACAGAACTTAAAAAATTTGACAGGGAATAACCATAATTTCCAGAAGTTATTGCCATGACATAATCAATTCCGGCATCGTGGGCATATTGCGCCACATCTTTTGACTTTCTGTCTTTGAAAGTGCCAAAAGGATTCTTGCTTTCATCCTTAACCAGTATGCCCTCTAGTCCAAATTCTATCCCCTTAATATCTATTAAAGGTGTATTTCCAACCCTAAACCTGTTTAGAGCTTCCGCTAAGCCGTGTTTCTTCATTTTCTAGATTTTACAATTGCAACCCCAACGTAAATTTGTTACTTCACAATAGTGTCTTAGTAAGTATATAAATTTTATTATCTAATATTTTAATTTTAACTAAAAATATGGCTAAATTTTATAATTTATTAAAATTTTTTAGTAATGAACTTAGTATTCCTTTATTTTTTAACAAAACCGAAAAATTTAAATAAAAATAAGTAATTGTTAAAAATATGGAACAGGATTTAAAAATAGATGCGTATGACAGAAAGCTTCTCTACGAGCTTGACAAGAACTCAAAAATCTCTCTGCAGGAGCTTTCAGCCAAGCTGAGGAGGTCAAAGCAATTTATATTGTACCGCATGAAACAATTAGAAGAATCTAACATCATAACAGGCTACAATGCGATTGTTGACATGTCAAAGCTTGGCTTTTTTACTTTTAGAATCTATTTTAAATTCCAGCAAACAACTGAAGAAGAAGGTAAAAAATTTATTGATTATGTCAGGGGCAACTTAAAGCAGGTTTGGACCATAACTGACATGCACGGCAAATGGGATTATGCTTTGTTTCTTGGCGTAAGGGCAATTTCAGAGTTCCACACAATCTGGGACGGAATAATGCTTGAATACAAGCCAAAAATAAAAACCTATAACGTTGCTGTTTACGCTCCTGTCTACAATTTCAACAGGAAATTTTTCATTGACAATCCGCAGGACGCCATTGAAAGGGTTTATGGCGCAGGCGAGAAAGAGGACATTGACGATTTGGACTGGAAAATAATTGAAACTTACTCCAATAACGTAAGGCAATCCTCTCTTGAGATAGCAAGAAAGCTCGGCGTTTCATCTGACACAATAAGGGCAAGGATAAAAAAGCTCGAGGAAAAGAAGGTAATAACAGGATACAAGATTGGGCTGAATCTTGAGCCCCTTGGCTTTGTTTCTTACAGGGTTGATCTGCAATTGTTATCAACTAAAAGAAACAGGGAAATCTTTGAGTTCTGCAAAAGGCACAAAAATATCTACCAGATAAACAAGTCAATCGGAGGGGCAGATTTTGAAATCGAGGTTATTGTAAGGGACTTGGGCCATCTGCTGGATTTGATAGACGAAATCAAAACCACATTCAAGGACGTAGTCAATGATGTCGATTATTTTGGGTTTTCCACCTTCCACATTCTGCAGTACATACCTGACTGATAGTTTCAAATACATTCAAACCCATCAAAAGATATTTATACATATTTAATTTGCTGCAATTCTGAAAAATGCCTAAAAAACACAATCAATTTTTGATTGAAGTATTAATCCTGTCTATACTGCTTATTTCCGCATGCGGAAGATTAAGGCAGCAACCGCCAGAGCCTCAATTGCCAGAAGAGCTGAAAGCAAAATACAGCCAAGTTATGGAGATTCTAAATCAAAAAGAGTCAGAAGGCTATGATATAAGCTCAGTTAAAGAGGATGTTGAAAGGGCAAAGCAGCTTGCTGCAGAAGGCAACATGGAAGAGGCAAAAAAGGCAATTATTGATGCAAAAGAAAAGCTGGACTCTTTGAAAAAGCCATCACAACAGCCGATTCCAACACCTTCTCCAGAGCCTATGCCGCCACCTGCTGGCTTGGTAAATGTTGAAATTGACGCCGGCAAACAAACTGGAGAATTGCCTGAAATATTCAAAGCAGGGATGTGGGTTGTTGACAGCGGGGAAAGCACAAGGTACATTTTTGACAAGTTCGCAGATGAAAATGCAATGGGAATCATGCAGTTCCAATTCGATGTCGAAACCAATCCTCTTTTGTATTCTGAAAGCTTGAAAGACTACAAGATAAAGCTTATAGAGCTTACAAAGCCAGGCACTGAGCTGAGGCACCAGCTGGACAATGTCAAGGAAAGCAAAGCCCATATTTCCATGGGATTGGGAGGGGGAACATGGTTCATGCCGAGATGGCTTTCTGCGTACAATTACAAGCCAACTGGCGATCCAGTATGCAATGGGCAGCCTTCAATAGTGCAGGACGGCAAAAATGTCTGCGATGCCTACAGCATAATATTTGCGGAGCTTTACGGCTACAACATCGGAGGCAACACCTACCCAAATGACTGGAATGCATGGAAGGATGTTGTGCAGTTCACTGCAAAATACTATTATGAAGACGAGTTTAATGATAAAGACTTAGGCAAAGTAAAAGGCTTGGGGATAAAGGAATTGAGCTTCTGGTTCGGGCACGAGCCTGACTGGGGCATTTTCGGCAGCGAGAATGATTTTTTCCTGATGTACGCAAACACTGCAAAAGCCGTAAAGGAGTTATACCCTAAGATTAAGGTTGGCGGCATAGGCACAATCGGCATAAACACTTTAAAAACATGCCCTTACCCAGCTAATCTGAGAAGCTTCTGCAGAGAGCACGACACAAAAGACAGCGAGCCAATGACGAAGAATTTTATCGAGTACGCCGCAAAAAATAACGTGCCGATAGACTTCCTTAACTACCACCAGTTTGGGGAAATCCCTTTTGCCGAGAATTACCAAAAAACAAAGCAGGATGCAGCAAAATGGCTTGCTGAAAACGGCTTTGACGCTGACAAAGTGATTTTGTACCCTGCTGACTGGAGCCTTGAAGGGGTAAATTGCGATCCTAATGCTTATCCGCAGCTTGACAACCTCGACACTGAGTACCGCTCTGCTTATGTTGTTTCAACTTTGTATGCAATGGAAAAAGCAGGCATCCAATGGCACAGCCACGACTTTGATGTTTATGATACATCAAGCGCTTTAAAGGTTTCAAAAGAAAGGAAAGGAAGTATTTTTGACGGGTGCTGGCCTATTTTTACAAGGATTGACAACACCCAGATTATTAAGCCAGTGTACAATGCATTCAAGGCATTGTCAATGCTGGCTGGCAAAGAAGAGCAGCAAGCTCCACAAAGGCTTGAAGCAGAATTCGACGAAAACAGCTATGTAACAGCGATTGCTTCCCAGACAAAAAACAAAAAAACAACAAGGATGCTGCTTTCAAATTTCATTCCAAGCGGGGAAATGACTTCTTCAATACGCTCAAGAGCCCTCAAGTCATGCATGCTCTCGAAAGGCTATTCCGAGGAAGAGATTAAGTCGCTGGCAGCGTCTGCCAAAAGCAACAGCCTTCCTGCAAAAGCAAAAGATGATGTTAATCTGTGCATTTCATCTGCTGATTCTAAGGTGAAAGAAGCAGAGTCCTATGCAAAAACTCCTGTGAATGTAAAGATTTCTGTATCGGGACTTTCGCCAGGCACCTACACAATAAATCAATACACAATCGACAAAGACAATTCAAATTCATGCAGGCTGAACAAAAAAACAGAGTCTGCAGCAACAAGCACAGACTGCGGAATTAACGGAATAATAGAGCAGAAAATCAAATTGGCAAAAGACGAGGCAAGGGCAAAAGGCAGGGAAGCTGCAAAGCAGGCATTCTATTACGATGGCGATAATTCAATAGACAAAATAAACAGCATGGACGGAGTTTCCCTTGAAAGCTCTGAAGAAAAAAAGCAAGTTGAAATAAATGGTGATTATATAGATGATATTGTAATGCAGCCTTATGCTGTTGTACTTGTAGAGATTGTTTCTGAATAAGCATAGCTTCCAACCCATTTGAACCTATCAAAAGGTATTTAAAAAGCAAAAACACCGCATTTTACATGCCAAGCAAGAATTTCCTCTTGTTGTCAATGGAAGACGACAAGATAAAGAAAGTGTCGAATGTAATCAGCAACGACTCGTGCAGGAAGATTCTTGACTATTTGTCGGCTAAAGACGCGACTGAATCTGAATTAGCGGCAAAGCTGAATATCCCAATTTCAACAGTACATTATAATCTGCAGCAACTGATGGAAACAGGCTTGATTGAGTCAAAAGAGTTCCACTACAGCGAGAAAGGCAAGGAAGTCAGCCATTTCAGGCTGGCAAACAAATATATTATAATAGCGCCAAAGAAGACTTTTGGTATAAAGGAAAAATTAAAGGGCATCCTGCCGGTTGCACTGATTGCGTCAGGCGCAGCTTTTATTGTGCAGTTAATAAATAAATACTTTTCAAAAACAATCGAGGCTCCTCAGCAGATGATGGCTGCAAAATCCGCAGTTGCTGAAAGGGCAGCAGACTCTGGAGTTGCGTTTATGGAAGCAACAGAGCCGGCAACAACATCAATCCTGCCGCAGAACATAGCATTGTGGTTTTTGGCAGGGGCCATATTCGCATTGCTTGTATATTTGATGATAAGTTTATTTAGGAAAAGGTTAGATTAGAATGGATAAAAAAATCATAATAATATCAGGAATTATTGCATTTATTATTTTCGGTTTTTTAATGGGAGCAATTATTGATTTTAAACCAACTTTTTGCACCCAAAAAGGATGTTATTGTCACAATCAATTAGAAGAAATTCCATGCAATGATTGTGGTTCATCCGATCCTTTGTTTATGACTTTCATAATCAATGTAGAAAAGGATTGTTCGTCTAAAGAGATTGTTATATGTGAAAATGACAAATCTGTAGGCAAAAGGTTTGATGTGAATTATGGTTCATGTAAATATCACTTAAAATTTTTTGGCGGCACAATAAAAAATTGGATAATGTTTATTAAAACATTGCTTTTTGGATATCCTAATTCAGAGTATATTGAAGAGGTATCTGTAGGGCAGACGTCTTTGCCATAAAAACAAATTCAATAAACATTGATTGATAACTTCAACTCCATTTGAAGCTATCGCTGGGTATTTATATATGGGTGCCTTACCGGCAAAATGGTGAAGAAAATGAGAATAAGCAACTTTGGGCTTTGGATTTTAATGGCTTTCCTAGTTATAGCTGCTGTTGCGTGCAAGCCGGAAATTACAGAAGATAAAGGGCTTGAAACTTCTCAGGAACTGAAGAAGTTCTCTTCAGTTAATGAACTGAGGGAGTACCTGCAGAAAAACGCGCAGGCAAGCTACGGCACAAGGTATTTCGGCGGAGTTTCAAGAGTCATGACGATGGAAGTGGCAGAAAGCGCTGCCCCATCGGCAAAAATGGCGGCTGATTCAGGCGCATCCCAGTATTCCACAACAAACATACAAGTTGAGGGAGTTGACGAGGCTGATTTTGTCAAGAACGACGGCAGGTATATTTACACGCTCACTCAAAACAAGCTGGTTATTGTTGATGCTTACCCTGCTGAAAATGCAAAAATAGTCTCTGAAACGGAAATCGGCGGAATTCCAAGAAACATGCTTGTCAACAATGACAGGCTTGTTGTGTTCTCAGATGACAACGCCCAGGTGCCTTACTTTGCAGAGTTTGACTTCGTGCCAAGGCCAAGGTACACCCAAAAAACACATGTCTTTGTTTATGACATAGAAGACAGGAGCAGCCCAAAGCTCGTAAATGACTACAGCATAAACGGCTATTACTTTGAATCCAGAATGATTGGCGATTATGTGTATTTCATAGCCAAGGACAATGTTTATTTTGACGGTCCGATAATTGCATTGCCCGCAATAAGGGAGTCCTCGAGAACCATAGCAAAGCCTGACATTTATTATTTTGACAACCCCGAGCAGAACTATGTTTTCCACACAGTCGCTTCATTCAATATTTTTGACAACAAAGATGAAGTTAGCGCAAAAACCTTCATGATGGGCTACTCCAACACGCTTTATGTGTCTCAAGACAATATTTACATTGCATACCAGAAAAACCTGCCATGGCGCTATTACGAGGCGCATAACGAGGAAAGGTTTTATGATGTCGTTGTGCCATTGCTGCCTTCTGATGTGCGCAGCGAAATAAGCGAAATCAAGGATGATTCCAGCCTGAACTCCCAGGAAAAATGGGACAAGATTTCCTCGGTTTTGGAAGACATGTACAACAACATGGAAGATGGTGAAAGGAAGGAGATTATTGAGAGAATAGAAAAGGCAATCGAGGAATACGAGATAAAGCTTGAGGCAGAGAGAAGGAAAACTGTCATCCACAAAATCAGCATTGACAGCGGCGAGATTGAGTACAAGGCAAAAGGCGAGGTTCCGGGCTATCTGCTCAACCAGTTTTCAATGGATGAGCATGACGGCAATTTAAGGCTTGCAACCACAACCGAGATATGGGCAAGAAAATCTGTGATGTACAACAATGTCTTTGTGCTTGATGACGACATGAAAACAATCGGAAAGCTTGAGGCAATCGCCCCTGATGAAAGGATATATTCAGCAAGGTTTTTAGGAGACAGATTGTACATGGTTACATTCAAGAGGATTGACCCGCTGTTTGTGATAGACCTGTCAGATTCCGAAAAGCCTGAGATACTTGGCGAGCTGAAAATACCGGGGTTTTCAGACTATCTGCACCCTTACGATGAAAACCATATCATAGGCATAGGAAAGGAAACAGAAGGCAATGAATGGGGCGGAGTGTCTGTAAAAGGAGTGAAGCTTGCATTGTTTGATGTTTCAGACGTGAAAAACCCGAAGCAGCTTGACAAGTACGAAATCGGGGATTCAGGAACTGACTCGGAAGCTTTGCACGAGTACAAGGCATTTTTGTTTGACAAAAGCAAAAACCTGCTTGTGATTCCAGTCACAGAAGTCAGGGGCAAGATGGAATACGACTCAAGGCTCGGCTATTACAGGCAGAGGCTGTGGCAGGGAGCTTATGCTTTTGGATTGACTCCAGAAGAGGGATTTGAAGTAAAAGGCAGGATAACCCACAATGAAGGCGACGAGCAAAGCGATTATTACTATTATGGCTCTCCAAATGCCGTCAGAAGAAGCCTTTACATGGACGACGTGCTTTACACCGTTTCAATGGGCAAGATAAAGGCAAATGACCTGAACGACATTGAAAATGAAATCAAGGAGATAAAGCTGCCTTATGAAAAGCAAAGGTATGACTACCCTTATCCCGTCAAAACTGCCGGAAGCCCGGGAATTGCTGTGCCTGAAACTGCAGTTGCAGAGCGGGATATATGAGCTAAATCTCAAACCTAACCTTTTTCTCCTCTATATTTTTTAAAACCTTGTCCAGCAAATTGTCAACTTTGACGCCAAAATAAACCTTGTTGTCAATTGTCCTTACTGCAACCGTACCTTTGCTTTCTTCCTTCTCCCCGACAGTCAGTATGAGCGGTATTTTCTGCGCCTGCGCTTCCCTCACTTTGTAGCCGACGCTTTCTGTCCTCGAGTCCACTTCAACCCTTAAATTATTTTTTTCAAATTCCTCTTTTATCTTATTTGCATATTTTTCAAACCTGTCGGCAACAGTCAGTATCCTCATCTGCAATGGAGAAAGCCATAACGGCAGTTTCCCGGCATAATGCTCAACCAATATTCCTATAAACCTCTCAAGGCTGCCGAGCAGAGCCCTGTGTATCATAACAACACTGTGCTTTGTATTGTCAGCGCCGACATAAGTCGCGTCAAACCTCTCAGGCAATTGGAAGTCAAGCTGTACCGTGGCAAGCTGCCAGCTCCTTCCCAAAGCGTCTTTGATATGGAAGTCGATTTTGGGCCCGTAGAAAGCGCCTTCCCCTGCCTTGATTTCATATTTTATGCCCTTGCCCTCAAGCGCTTTCTTAAGCGATTCCTCTGCTGTGTTCCAGTCTTCAATTTTTCCCATGAATTTTTCAGGCCTTGTGCTGAGCTCAACCTTGTAATCAAAGTCAAAAACTTCCTTGTAGATAAAATTCGTGAAATCAAGAACCCGGAAAATCTCGTCTTCTATCATTTCATGCGCCACAAAAATATGCGCGTCATCCTGCGACATTTTTCTCACCCTTGTCAGGCCTGCAAGCGTCCCTGAAAGCTCATTCCTGTGCAAAGGCGCGAAATCAGCAATCCTCAATGGCAGCTCCTTGTAGCTTCTTGACTTGGACTTGTAGATAAGAAGATGTGAAGGACAGTTCATGGGCTTGATTGCAAATTCCCTGCCTTCTGATTCCAAAGTAAACATGTGCTCTTTGAAATGCTCCCAGTGCCCTGATGTCATCCACAATGATTTGTCATAAAGCAATGGAGTTATGACTTCCTGATACCCTCTTTTTTTGTATTCTTCCCTTATAAAATTCAGCAGCTGGTTGTAAATGACTGCGCCTTTTGGGTAGAAAAATGGCGCTCCCGGGCTTTCCTCGAAGAAATTGAACCATTCCAGCTCCTTCCCGAGCTTCCTGTGGTCCCTTTTCTCAGCCTCCTCTATCAGCTTAAGGTGCTGCTCAAGCATGCTTTTCTCAGGAAAGCTTGTGCCGTAAATCCTCTGCAATTGCTGTCTTTTCTGGTCGCCCCTCCAGTAAGCTGCCGCAATTTTTGTCAGCCTGAAGGCTTTTATTTTGCCTGTGCTCGGAATATGTGGGCCCCGGCACAAGTCAATGAAATCCCCTTGTTTGTAGGCGCTCAGAGGCTGTTTTTCTTTATGGAATTCCTCAATCAGCTCAATTTTGTACGGGTTGTCCTTGAATAATTTTTTTGCCTCGCTTTCGCTCAATTCAATCCTCTCAACCTTGTAGTCCTTTTTCACTATTTCGTGCATTCCCTGCTCTATTTTCGCCAAGTCTTCAGGAGTAAAGTGATGCGCAATGTCAAAATCATAGTAAAAGCCCTCCTCCACTAGAGGGCCTATTGTCAGCTTTGCATCAGGAAAAAGCTCAATGACTGCCTGAGCCAAAAGATGCGCTGTGCTGTGCCTGAAAACCTCCAATCCTTCCCTGTCCCTGAAAGTCAGAATCTGCAGTGTTGAGTCCTCGTTAATCGGAACAAACAAATCCTTTAGTTTGCCGTTTACCTTTGCCACTAATGCGTCTTCCCCAAGCCTTTTTCCTATGCTGAAGGCAATTTCCCCTGCAGTGATGCCTTTTGCATACTCTCTTGCGCTGCCGTCAGGCAAAGTTATCTTGATTTTTGACATTCTATGTTTGCTTTATTTTTGGCTGGTTTATATATTTTGTTGAATTTTTAAAACAAAGAAAATTGAATTTAACAATGGGCAGCTTTCAAGCTGTTGTTGTAGTTGTAGAATCAGTCAATATTTTTTTATTTGAAACAGCCGATTTCTTGCTCATACAGAATGAGTTTTTATTTTTATATTTAAATGTTTCTGTTGTATTTTAAATTGAATTTTGCTTTTGCAGCTCTCTTTTTCGCTCTTCTATAACCTTGCCAAAGAAATTATCAACGAAAAATTCATTATAAATAGCCCTGACGCCGCTTTGAGCTTTTATAGGATCTTTTGTGGCTTCCTGAATGCCGTAATGAATTCCCACTTCAGAGCCTCCCTGAAAGATGTTTGATGTGCTCAAGCCATGAGAAGCCAAAGCGCTGGCTGCTCTGGCATTTATTGCTTCCCTGTCTCTCATGTACTTGCCGATAACCGAGATTAGGGAAATGTTGTAACGAACTTCTATATCGTTGTCATGCAATCTAAAATGCCTAATCACGTGCTTTAGTTTATCATGTATCATTCTATCAGTTAGTTTTTCGCCTGGAATCACAATTGACACATCCAAAAGGCTTGTGGACGGGTAAACGTCCCTTCTTGTATGAATCCCAAGTTGCCTCAGAAGATTGTAAGATGTCAGTCTGCTTGAAAGATTTCGGACTGTTATGTCGACATACCCTTTCCTGTGGGTTACCCCAGTAATGTCAAATTTGTCAGGCTCCCTGTATTTTAGTATTTCCGTTTTTCTGTCAGGGTTAAATATGTCTATCACACTTATTGGTATGCCATTGTCCCAGCATGGTTTAATGGCTTCATGCTGCAGTATGTTGGCTCCCATATGGGACAAGCCAAGAGCCTCTTCATAAGTTATTTTCTCCAATTGCATTGCATCCTTAACAACTCTTGGATCAGCCCTCCTTATCGGGCCGTCGCTGCAGTTCTCATAAAGCGCAGCGCCAAGCTCTGCTGCAGCATGGCTTCCAGTGGTATCAGAGCCTCCGCGATGAAGAGTGACAATTGTTTGCCCGTCTCGAGTCGAGCAGTAATAGCCGTGCAGTACAACTATATGGTAGGTTTCGAGTAATTCATTTATCCTTCTCCTCAATTTCTTTTTTTGATCCGGCAGTATTGATGCATCTCCTGGATTGTCAGTTCCCGTTATCAGCCCTACAGGGCTCAGAGACACAGCATTAGCACCGAGTCTGTTAAGCAAAGGCGCAACGATAGACTCTGCCTCAAAAGTCTCTCCAAGCCTTGCTACATCATCAATAAATCTTTTTGCCCTTATATCGTCTAGATTGCGCGGTCCATCATAAGAATTCAAGATTTCCCTGTACCGGCTTTCTATCTCTTTGCAATTTTCCATTAAATCCAAGCCAGAGCATAATTCCTGCCATTTATCCATTATTGTATCATAGGTTCCCCTTGTCGCACTTCCGAGCAGAATTCTTTCTTCGGCTGAGCCTATATACCTGTCAGTCAAGCCTTTTGGGCCAGATGGAACTAGAACTCTTCTTCCACTGTCCTGCAGAACAAAATCCAGCGATTTTTTAGTATTTTCCGGCGTGAGAAAACACCAGCCGCCTTCCTTGACAACTTTAAGTCCAGCCATGCTTATTGGGTAAGCGGGCTGTTTAAAAATCTTTTCTTTTTTAACTATTCAAAAGTAGTATAATTTTTAGAATTTCAAGCCTGCTCAGAAGCGCATCTCTCGCAAAGCAGCGAGCCCTTTACCTTTCTTATGTCCTCGGCATAGGCGCCGCAGCCCTGGCATATGGCTTCCCTCTCGATGATTCTGCTTATGGGCTTCCTTGTCTCCTCCCTAAGCTCAAATTTCTCGACCAGAAGCTCGAACAGCTGCGGCTCGATTTTCAGGATGTCCTTTAGGGTGAGCAATCCAACCATTTTTCCGTTCTCAACGGCAGGCAGGTGCCTTATGTTGGAGTCGCGCATTTTTATCAATGCGTCATAAATGTCATCATTCGGGCTTATTGTCATAATCTCGGTCTCCATGAAATCACTGACTTTCTTTGTCAATGGATTTATGCCCTTTGCAATGACTTTCCTCACAATGTCCTGCTCCGTTATGAGCCCTTTTGACTGGTGGTTGTCCTTGATTACCAATGCGCCGACATGGTTTTTTGCCATCACCTTCGCGCATTCCTCTAAAGAAACGTCTGAAGGGACAGAAATAGGCTTTGTAGTCATGCAGTCATAAACCTTGTAGCCGGTTTTCATCAAATCCACCAGAAAAAGAATTGTTTTTGATGTTTAAATATGTTTCTAAACTATTATAGTTTTGAAAGGATATGTTGGA
>JAGVXS010000021.1 GCA_018303685.1 Candidatus Woesearchaeota archaeon | reverse complement strand
TCATGCTGCTTCTTGAAGTGGTCGTAGACAGTCCACATTGTTTTTTTGACTGCCTGCTCGGCACTGCTCCTTGCAATCGCACTCCTCATGATGTCTGTCTTTGTGACTTTTTTAGGCATAGGAACTTTTTTCATTTTAAATGAGGAGAAAAGCTCTGCAAAGCCCTCGAACACTGACAAAAACGGCCCTGCCCTTCTTGCAGGGGCTTTCGGCAATTCCTTGACTTCAAATTCCTCGCCTGCCTCCTTGAGATACCTCATAAGCTCGTCTCCCAGCGCTTCCAGGGCTGCCTTTACAGAGCCGTCAATAACCCCAAGCAGCTGGAAGTCTTCCTGCTCCCTCATCCTCTTGTAGTTCTCAATCTCCTTTTCAGTCCATGCGTAAGCCCTTAAATCTATTTCAACCCTGCCAAGGTGCAGCGGCCCCCTCTGGTATTCCTGCGAGTAGCTCATCTCAGGGCGTGTCCTGAAAAGGTAGTGCACCAGAATGCACTGGTTCATGCCTCCTGCAGACGGCTTGACAGCAAGAATCTCGACTTCCGTCATCGAGCTTTCAAACGCGACTATCAGGTCAGCTGTGTCTGTCTTGCTCTGGTCAAGCTGCATCCTCTGGATGTTCTTCAGGTAAGGCTTGACCCATGTCATGTACATCCTTATGATTTCAAAATGCTGCCTTAGGTACTTCAATGTGAACTTGCGCCTGTTCTTGAGCTCCTCGTAAGTGTGCTCCTTCCATGCCAGGAAGCTCCTCAGCTTCCTTTTCAGGACTTCCCTTACTTTCCTGTTGAACTGCCCCGTATCCTTTTCAACAACAATGTCAACATCTTCCTGCTTTTTGGGGTGGGTGGCAAAAAACAGGTCCGGCAGTGTCGTGAACTGGACTTCGCGGGCCATGCCGTAAACAGAAGCCGGGTTTTTAGCTCCCTGCTCAACCAGGTCAACCCAGATTCCCTTCAGCGTTATCTCGGCGCTTTCCGCGCTCGGGCTGCTGGTGAACGAGTCTGCGTAATAGCTCAGCCTTTCGTCAAGAATCCTCATTTCCCTTACAAGCTGGAACAATTCACGGACCATCTTGCCTATAGTGGCGAGAAATTGCGAAACTTTGTCCTGCTGCGCACCAAGCTTTTGCTGGGACTGCCCGAAAAATGCAGAATTCTCGGCAGCCGCAAATACGTCAGTTATCTTGTCAACCCTCGGAAAGCCGCCAAAGTAGCGCAGGTAATGCAGAACCCAGAAATAAGGCTCCTCAATCGAGATGTTGTATCCTTCGTAATGGAGCCTGTACCTTCTTGCAGGCTTCGGGAAGCCTGTTGATTTCCTTGACTGCCTGAACTCCTCGCTGATCTCGATGCCCTCAAATCCGTATTTTTTGATGTCAATTTCAGCCGGCATTTTACCTCTTTTTTAATTATTTGTTATATATCTCTTTTTTATATTTATTGATTTTTGCTGTTGGTTTTTGTTTATTTTATTATTTTGTTTTTTATTTAAATATTTTTTACCCATGCGCGGGGTGCTCGTGCCCGAGCAGATGCCTTCTTTTAAGCTCCTCCATGTGGCTAGCCTTGTTGTAGATGATTTTCCTGATGTCTGTGCCGAAGCTTTCGAGTATCAATGAGACATGCTCGCCTCCGAGGAAATGCGGCAGGATTACATAGTCTGCCCCGGCGTCATAAAGCTCCAAGGCCTCTTCTATCTGGCTGCCTGTCACAAACACAACAACCCTTTTGTTAACTTTCTTGGCTTCCTGCAAAAGCAGAAGGTTGTCGCTCTTGGTGGGAACTGTGGAGATTATCATTGCAGAGTTCTTTAAGTCCAGCCTTTCCAGCACCTCAATGTCTCCCAGGTCACCATAAATGCACGGCACTTTCTCTGCAATTAGCTTTTTGATCGTCTCGGGATTGAAATCAACAACGATATGGCTTTTTTTCATGCTCTTAAGGCTTTGTATTATGCTGTAGCCTATCCTGTTGTAGCCGCAGAGCACGACAAAATTCCTCATTTTGGGCGGCATATACTCAAGAGATTTGTAGGATGCCGTGAACTTTCTGAAAATCCCAAGAAACGGCGAAAGCCGCCTGTAAATTGCCTCAGAGTAGTTTATCAGGTATGTTGTGATGATTATTGTCGTTACTGCAAGCAGGACTGTGATGGAAAAAATATCCCGGCTCAAATGCCCGAAAACAAGCCCTTGCGCAGCCAAAATCAGTGAAAACTCGGATATTTGCGCAAGCGACAGCGAACTCATAAACGAGGTTCTTGCGCTGTAGCCGAAAAATGAGCATAAAAACATGACGACAAGCGGCTTCAGCAGAATAGTCAGCGCCGCAAGAACAAGAAGGGGCTTGAGTATGCTGCCAAGCGCAGGCAGTGAAAGCTGCATCCCCAATGACACAAAAAACAGCACTGAAAAGAAGTCCCTTAACGGCTTGATTTTCCCTATGATTTCTATGTTGTAAGGGACGTTAAGCGCAATGCCTGCAATAAATGCGCCGACGGCAATTGAAAAGCCGATTGAGTTTACAACGATGGAAAACAGGAATGCAACGCCCACAGACGCAATAAACAAAAGCTCCTGCGAAGATGCGGCAAACCTGAACAAAGGGGGAAATATGTACTTTCCTGCAAAAAGCGAAGCGAGTATTACTGCAATCCCCTTAAAAAGCGACAAGGCAAACGAGTAATATGAAAAGGCCCCCTGGCTCAGAATTGACAATGCAAATATTGCAAAGATGTCCTGCAGCAGCAAAATCCCTATTACAATCCTGCCATGCAGAGTGTCAAGCTCCTTTTTGTCCGAAAGCAGCTTTACAACAACCATGGTTGAGCTGAATGCTATTATCAATCCTAAGTAAGCCGACTCCAGTGCAAAAAAGCCCATCAAAACCGAGGCTGCAAAAGCCAGGGCAAAAACCGCAGCAATCTGCAAAACTCCCCCCAGCGACGCCACCAGCCCTACGTCCTTTAGCTTCCTTACATCAATTTCCAGGCCGACTATAAACAATAAAAACGCAATCCCGATTTCCGAAAGGTTGTTTATAACCTCTGTGTTTGTTATGAACCCCAGGTAAGGGCCGAGCACAATCCCTGCAATCACATAAGCCGGAATCAGCGGCTGCTTCAGAAGCCTCGCTGCATACGCAAAAACCGTCGATACTATTACTATGATTCCAATGTCAAAAAATACATTTGTCATTATTCGTAAATTCTCAGTTCATCGTCTTGCTTGATGCTCCTTGGCTTTCTTTCGCTCAGCCTCAGCTCTATGATGTCATTTTTCTTCAGCATTTCTTCAACTTCCCACCTGCTCTTGCCCAACAACTCAGCCAATTCTTCAATTTTCATTTAACCACCTTTCACTAAAAAATTCTTTGAATTTTTGGTGTCCCGAAAATCTTTGATTTTCGTGGATTTCTTCTTAATCTCCAATATAAAGCCGTCCTTGTGCTTCCTGAACTCCATTTCCATGCCTTTCTTCAGGCCTTCATACTCTGCAAGAAGCTTCGGAATCGTGATTACAAGCTGCCCCGACGGAAGTTTTTGTATCTTCACCATCTTACAATAGTATTTTTAATAGTTTTTATAATAGTTTTAAAATTAATTTAAAAACTAGCTTTTTTAATAGTATTTAAAGCTTTCGGAAATGAGAAAATGTATGTAGAAGATGACTTGTCACCTATTCAATTGGCAGCCAAACAACTAAATGCTCTTTATACATGTTAAATACATCATAATCATTGTATTGCTCAACAAACTGCTGCTTGAAATTTTCCATAATCTCCCTTAATACCTTGTCATTTTCAACATGAATCTCTATTGTTAAGTCATATTTTCCCAAAAGCTCAAGTGCATAGAGGCATTTGTTTGTTTTATCAAAGAACTCAATGATTGATGACGCTGTTTTTATATTTTTTAAATTGAAATTTATTTGTATGAATTGGAGCCCTAACTTATAAAAATTTGGAGCAGAAACATAAGCAATTATTATGCCCTCTTTTTCCAATTTTTTAATTCTGTACTTAACAACTTTTGAATCAATATTAATTTTATTGCCCAAATCAATCAGGCTAATTCTTGCCTCTGTTGAAAGTGTTTGCATGATTTTAGCGTCGATATCGTCAATGGGGTAGTGGCTTATCTCATCCTGATAAAAAGAGTGCTTTGAAGTCTTGCCCGCAAATAAAAATTTCTCATTAAGGCGATGAGTTGTAAGAACAGTATGAACCTCTTTTTCCGGAACATAATCGCCGAATTTTTCCTTGAATTTTATAAGAAATTCCTTGAATTGCCTAGCATTTTTAACCATTAATAGGAAAGTCAAGTCATAAGGGCCTTCGCAACTGCCGAGATAAGCGCAGTTTTTTTGATTTTTAATGTATTCAACTATTTCTTTCTCAATTTCTGGGGTTGTTCTATGAAACTTTAGGAAGGTTTTATAATAGAAATATCCAAGTTTTGCTATGTTGAAGACAGTATAAAAGCCTTTAATGTAGCCTTCTTTTAATAATCTCTTAATTCTGAAATTCACAGTCTCTTTTGAGGCTCTCACTTTCTTTGCTATTTCTGTAACAGAAGCTCTTGCATTTAAGTCCAGCTCGTACATTATCTTCTTGTTTAATAAGTCTAAATCCATGATTTTTACTAAAAATACTATTTTATATATAAATATTCTCTTTTTTTGTAAGAAAATGATAGGAATATTAAAATAGATGGTAACAAACTTTACTACTATTAAATAATAAAAATGAAAACGTTAAGCAGTAAAATAAAAGAACTTGAGGAAGAAAGACATATTGAACTTAGCCAGCCTTATTTAATTTTTGGATTATTAAAAGCTGAGGTTATAAGTGCACAAAGCATGGCTGACTTGAATAGGCTTGCTTATCAGCAAGGGCTTGAAATTCCAACTTTGCCTTTACTTGCTCAAGCTAGAATTGCCTCAGGCGGTAGAACTAGGGAATTTTTATGGAGGTATTACTGGCTGTCAAGCAGTGCTTTAAGCAGGGTTCAACACAAAGGCAGAGATTATGGGATTTTTACCCATATAAACCCATTCAGAAACGAGGAAGACAGGATTGATGCTTACAAAAAATCCCTAGGAAAAGATGCTGTCCAATTAACCGATAATGATATTAGCTATTTATTATCGATGGAAGATGGCAAAGATGTGATTATTGTTCCATTTAAAAACATAATAAGCTCCCCCAGAGGTATGGTTTCATTAAAAGATGTTATTAATAGGAAGGGGCATGTTATAGCTATGGGCGCTTTAAGAAATGATAGGGAACTTTTGGATATGTACATAGAAAGTTATATTGATATGATGCAAAAAAGCCGATTTACTCCAACAGAAATTGGGATTTGGTTTTCTGAGGGTGCAAAGCCAAATACTATGCGCCCTTTGGCAATTGGTGATTCTGGGATTGGAATATATAATTGGAATCTAACGAATAGGAATTATAGAGCAGTAGCACTTAAAAAATAACATATATACCGCAACCATTTTAAATAACCAAAAATTCGCCTTTTACATGGCAATTGAAAGGCCTGCATGGGTTAAGGACAAGAATGTTGCAGAAGACTTTGAAGTCATCAATGTAAAGAAGTGGGACGACTACAAGGACTTCAGGATGGACGACGGCTGCTATGTCCTCATAAGGCTGCACTGGGACACTGGCGACATTGGAGTTGCAGTCTGCGACTACAAGCACACTATATTAAAGGAATTCAGGGGAAGAAGGCCGCAGGACCTGTACCATGCAATCTTTGAGTACAGCGAGAAGCACCATAAGAACTGGTTCAAGAGGATGGACCACGCCGCATATCTCGGCAAGGAATTGAAAAAGGCAGAGACGTGCCTTGCCATAGGCACAGAGTATATTCAGGAATAGGTTTTTAAATTATGCCTGATTTCTTTGGTTGATGCCTAAAAAAGCTGTTTTGGAAAGGCTCACGATTCTAACAAATAATGATATTAACCCGCAACAGGCTTTGGAAATAGAAAGAAAATCATTTCACGAGCCTGATTTCAGGGAAAGCTCGCTTGAAGACATGGTTTTTTTGTTAGAAAAAGGGGAGCTATTGATTGCAGAGGAGATAGATGGAATTGCCGAGTCCATACCACTGCAAAAATTTCTGGAGGAGGATGCATCTGCATTGCCTTGTTCTTCTACTTTAAGGATGATTTTGGAGAATGACAGAGTTCATGGCACATTAAGGAGCATTAGAGATGATTATCCAAATCATGCTAACCACCACTACGGGCGCAGGCTTGGTGTTGCCAAAAGAGGCAGAGGTTATGGAAGGAATTTCTTTGTTGAGTGGACTAAAAGAATAGTTAATGATAACGAGTTAATGTTTGGCTTTTTGAGAGCCTCCCCGCCTAATTTAATATCGATAAGGATGTGCTTAAGTTCTGCTGTAATAGATAAAATTGACCAGAATGTTTACGAGCCCGGTCAAGCATATTTTAGATTTATCTATAATGGAAGAACAAGAATAATTCCTTATGTGGAAGAAAAAGTGTGCCTAAATAGAAGTCAAAATGGCAATCGTATAGAACCTGCAAAAAATCTGATTTCAGCTAATTATGTAGGAACTAGAATAGAACAACGGGGAAAAGATTATTTTTTAGTTTTTAACAAGAGAATTTAATCTTTTTATCTCCTCTACCATATCGCTCGCCAGATATGTAAACCCTTTTTTCTTCCTCAAAAGAATGTCCCCGATCAAACCGTTAAAATATGCTGCGTTTATCGCACTCTGAAGCAAATTCTTGTTCTGAGCCAAAAATCCAGCGCATAATCCAGCAAGAACATCGCCTGTGCCGCCTTTTGTCATGCCAGCATTGCCTGTTTTGTTGTAGAATATTTTATTTTTTGAGAGTATTGCATCTATTTTTCCTTTCAATAAAATGATGTTGTTTTTATCGAGGAATTTTTGGGTGGTTTTTTTTATTAATTGGGATTTCTTGATAATGTTTTTTTCGTCATTGAATTTTTTTATTATTGTTTTATTAATTTTGGAATTAATTGAAAAATATTCCAATTCTTTTGCATGAGGTGTAATAATAGAGTTTTCACAATCATTCATCGAGATTGCTTTTATTCCATCAGCGTCTATAACCTTGAATTTTTTGACATTTTTTATTGTCTTTCTGCAGAATTTTTTTGTCTCATTTTTCAATCCAATTCCGTTTCCAATCAGCAAAACATCAAATTTTCCCATTTGCTTTTTTACAATTTCAAAATGGTTCGAATTGAAATGGTTTGCCTTTAATTTCATTGTTACCAAATCAGGAGAAAAAGCATTTATCGCCCATGCAACCTTTTCAGGAGCGATTATCTCCACCAAATCGCAGCCGCTTCTCAAGGCAGCCAAGCCAGCAAGCGTGATTGCTCCAACAAAGTCTTCAGAACCTCCCACAGCAAGCACCAATCCATTGTCTCCTTTATGGCTTCCGCTTTCTCTTTTTGGCAATTTTATTTGGGATTTTGTTATGAAGCGCATTTTATTTCGGCAGTCCAATATCGGCAACAATCGTTTTATCCTGAAATTTTTCAAGCCCTCTTTTCATGTCGTGAAACGTGATTATTAAATCCGCATTTACGCATTTATCAAAGATTTCTCCTGTATCTGGATTCATTCCGGTCGGGATGTCAACAGAAACCTTATATGCCTTTGAATTGTTTATATCATCAATCACAGCAGAAATTTGATTATTTAACATGCCTTGAATTCCGATTCCCAATATTGCATCAACTATAATATCATAACCATCAAAATCAACCCCATCATCAGCCAGAAACTGGATTTTTTCGTTGTGCTCTATCTTCCTGAAATTAGCCAATGCTTCCTTTTTCAGTTTGCTCTCGTCGCCGATAAAAAGGATGTCAACTTCCGCCTCATCGCACAAACAGCGCGCAGCCACAAACCCGTCTCCCCCATTGTTGCCGTGGTAGCAGACAACAAGAATTTTCTTGTCCTTTAAGTCGAATTTTTGCTTTATAGCATGGCAGACTGCCTTGCCGGCATTCTCCATCAAGCTGAATATGGGAATATTGCTTTTCTCCTCCAATATCCTCATTTCATTGGATGATATCATAAATGCTTCTCACTTTTTCTTGACTTTAAATCCGCCGCTTGGCAGCGCCCTTATTATCTCGTCGACAGAGCCTCCGATTACGTGCTTTAGGTATTTAGCCACGGCGCTTGCCTTCTCGCTTCCCTGAATCAAAACGACAAATTTTCCACAATGCGCCTTTATAGCATCAAGCGGCCCAGCCATTATTTGATTATTCGCATTGATTCCAACCGCTAAATTGGCTTTATTGTTTATATAATTTGTCTTGCCGTAAATCATGAAAGCGCCCTTGCCCATGTACTCTCCAGCTTTTGTTTTTTTGCTGACTTGCTCGGGATTCACATAAAAAACAGAGCTTGTCTGCAGACCGAGCTTCCACGCCCTGCTGAATGTGCAGGTCGCATCAGCGGCTTCCTCCTTTGTCTTTTCTCCGATGGCTTTGCCTTCGCTTTTCACTACAAAAAACGGCGAGCCGGCCATATCGGTATGGAACACCATGTCATTTGCCTCTGTATGCTTTTTCACCACAATCTCGTTTGAAGTCGCATCCCGACCGCCAATCACAAGAAGCCCCTCTGAGGTTATGAACCACCTGAATTTCTCATACCACTCATGCTTTCTTTCCCTTGATTTTTCCTGCTTTGACTTTTCAAGCGTTATTTTCTCTTTTTTTAATTCAAGTTCATGCAGCTTCCTCAGGCTTTCATTTAACGCTTTCTCGGCGCCCTCTGTCTTTTTCTTTGCCTTCTTCGCCTTTTCAAAATAAGCAGCAGCGTTCTCGTCTATGCTTTTTGTCAGTTCTAACACTAATCTTGCCATAAAACAAGTGATATTCAATGGTTTTTATATTTATTTATATGTTAAGTTAAGCTATTAAGTGCCAAATCAGAAAAAATCCAGCCAATCATGGCTTCGACGGTTTTCTCGCTTTTGCTCGAAAACCTACTCGGCAGCCAGTGACTTGTGAGCGAGTTCGCAACGAGCTCACTCGCATGCCACTGAAAGCCCGTGTTTGCCTGCCATTATTGTTGAGTGTATACTTTACAAGTTTATTTTATATTATCATAACATTTAAATAAGCCTTATCCAAAAAATGATTTGATGATTGCAAAAGCAAAAGATGTGTTGAGAAGGCTTGAGTTCGGGCTCTTTGAGGTATTTGTCGGCTTCTTTATGGTTATCGGGCTTGTGGGCTATTTCGGCACATTGCCTGCTGACTTGGACTGGATTGACCACACAGTGGCGTTCTTGATGTTTTCTTACTTTTTTTATATTTTGAACATAACTTCCATTTTGTTTGGGAAAACCGCCAGAATTGCAAATATATTCCTTGTTGCTTCGTACTTGTCGCTTTTCTTTAAGGACATAATAAGCTACACTGCAGCAAATGCCTCCAAATTCAATGTGATGAAATTTGTTGATGGCTTCTATTTGTTCTTCCAAAACAACCTGGAATTGACTACTATTATAACATTTTATATTGGCATTGCCGGAATTTTTGTTGTAAGCCTTTATTTGACAAAAAAAATCGAGATAAGCCGCCCAAGTTTCCTATATGCAGTGCACAAGGATTTATTCAACAATAAGTTGGCTAAATTCGGCGCGATATTTTCAGCATTGCTTGCCTTCTATTACCTGATTTACAATCCTATACTGGAATGGCTTGAGTTTGTATTGGACGATCCAATAGTCCTTATGGGCATAATCTTTTTCGTGATTAAGGTTGCAGGGCATCGCCATAAATTGCATGAAAAGCATTTTATATCAAAAATAGGAGACTTGGTTTGGGGATGGTACAGAAGATTTATCTCATTGTTTCATTATAAGAAAACATTGCCTTTGGCAATCTCAGGCTTGTTGATTCTGCATGCTCTGGCAGACTTGGGTGTTTTTGCGTACTCTCTTATCTTCCTAAGGGAAAATTTTTACCTTGAGTTCCTGAAAAATGAGCATGCCCCTTTCCTTAAGCTGTTTATTGAAGATGCAAAAAATGTGCCAAGCTTTGCTGTAGTGCCTTTGCTTCTGGTTTATCTGCTTAACGCAATGTCGCTGATTATTCTGCTGCTCATACCGGTCATAGTCTGGACCAGGATTTTTTCGCAAAAAGAGCTTCATCTCGGCAGGATTCCATTATTTTTCATCTATTCCTCGGTTGCGGCTTACATTATGCTGCCGGCTTATGCAATAGTGCCCTTGACTGAACTGTCGGCAAAAAGCGGGATAACAATAAGCGGGGTGGATATATTGTCAAAGCCCCTGCTGGAAAGCATCTCGATACTTGACAATTTCCTTCCAAGCAAAACAGCAGCAATAGTTGTTGTATCCCTCTCGTCATTGGCATTTGGATTGGCTGTTTACCTGATGGGCTCAAAACCGAAAATAAAAAAAGAGCTTTACGCAATCTCAATAATAGGCGGGCTTACATTCTATGCAGTGTATATTTTTTATTTTTTCAGCAGCCTGCTTGAGTTTTATAGTACGGCTTTGCAAACAATCCTCACGCCCCATTTTTTAGTTGCCCTTGTGTCAATGGTGCTGCTGGCGCTATCAATAATATTTTATATAGTGGGCTTTTTTATGTTCATCTATGAGGTGGTAATGGAATACCACAGGAAAAAATGGTCCGAGCCGATTGACAATGAGCTGTATGCGGCGATAAAAGGGATTGAAAGAAAAATGAGGGTGAAAAAGGCGCAATTTATCGGCAATGTGCTCAAGTATGTGCTGATGGCTTTCGTTTCAGTCGCAATACTGATTGCAGGCTACAGCATGGTCAACCTTGTGAAAGACAGGGCATGCAAGACAGAAATCTCGAAATTTGAAATAAGCCTGAAAGGAATCGACAAAAGCGTTAGGTTCGGGGTGAGGGAGCTGCAGAGCTATGAAGCTCCGTGCAAAGCCGACAAAATATATTTTTTTGGCTCCGGCAGTGGCATAAACCCCGAGTATTTCAGCGACATTCCGATTATAAGGGATGCCCTGGAAAGCGGCAGCAGCAAGAATGTGTTTATTGTGAAGGACAGCGAAGTCAAGAGCTCCTTCCATGCAGGCAGGCTTGAAATGATTTACCCTTACCATATCTGCTTTGTTCCAAAATTTGACAGGATATCCTTTTTTACAGAGGGTGCCGGGGATTCTGTCAAGGTTGCTGCTGCATGCAGCCAGCCTGAGTGCACATTCATCCCGATAGATATAAACCAGGAAGATGCCAGAAGCATAGTAAAGGAAGCCGTCGAGTTCGGCTGCGAGAGATGCCCCAGGGAGCTTGCAGGCGAGATAGAAAAAATGCGGCTCACAAGGGACAATGTCGAGATGTTCAGGAAATTTTCCTTCTGCGACGGCATAACGGATGTTGAGATATTCATAAGGCCAAAGGAAGGCGCGGAGGTAAAGGATTTCAGGTTCCTTGAATACATACCAAAAACATGCATAGGGGACTTGAACAGCTACCTTGCGGAGAACATAAAAGGCGATGTGACGATAAGGGGAGACCCATTGATAATGTGGCATTTTGATGACATAGGCGAAGGGAAAAAATTCTCCTACAAGCTGAATGCAAGCCTTAGCGAAGACTGCAAGCAGGCGATAAAGGGGCTTGGAGTCGCGCAGTTTGTCGAGGAGCAAAAGGGCAGGTATGATGCTGCGAACACGCCTCCAAAGATAAGCGGGCTGCCTGACAGGAGCCTTACGGGGGCAAGGCTGCACAGGAATGTAATCGAAAATCTATGGAAGTACGCGGAAGATGCTGAAACAAACCCGAAAAACCTTGTTTACAGCATAACGGTTCAGACAAAGCCTGAGCTGGCTGACTGCCGCATCAAAGACAATAAGCGCATAGATTGTGAGGTAAAGCAGAACGCCCAGGAAACTTCAAGGGTTACTGTGCAGGCTGATGACTTGGAGTTTAGCAGCACTGCCAGCTTCAACGTTGAGGTAGCGCCGTCATGCAAAAAGAAGGCAAAAAAGAGCTGCATAGGCAACGAGATTGCATGGACTGACAGCTGCGGCGAGCAGGAGGAAAAAATTGAGGTTTGCGAGGATGATGAAATTTGCGAAGACGGAGAATGCGAAGAGGTTTGCACCGAGAATGCGAAAAAGGAATGCCATGGCGACAGAATCTACTTGACCAGATGCGGAAAAAGAGGCGACTTGTACCAGAACTGCAAGCTTAACCCCTTTGAGAAGAAATGCAGAAAAGGGAAATGCTGCTTTTTTTGCTGAGCAACAAATTTATAATACCTGATTAAAAATACACAAATATGGCAGAGCAGATAAGTCAAGAGCAATTGAGGGAATTGCAGGAAAAGATAAAGCAGATGTCTCCTGAAGAGCTGAAGGAGTTCCAGAAAAAGCAGTGCATTTTCTGCCAGATAGTGGCAGGCAAAATACAGGCAAAGAAGATTTATGAAGATGGCAATGTTGCGGCAATCCTTGATATAAACCCCGCAAATCCGGGCCATATCCTTCTTCTCACAAAAGAGCATTACTCGATAATGCCGCAGATTCCGGACGATGAAATTGCCCATGTTTTCATGGTTGCCAAGTCGCTTTCAAACTCAATGCTGAAGGGAATAGATGCGCAGGGCACGAACATTATAGTGGCAAACGGAGTTGCAGCAGGGCAGAGGGCGCAGCATTTCATGGCGCATATAATACCAAGAAAGGAAAATGACGGCTTGAGATTCGAGCTGCCGCAAAAAACCATGGAAGAAAGCGAGATAAACGCCGTTGGGAACAGGCTGGCTGCCGCCCTTGGAGGCGCTGCCGAGGAAGAAAAGCCAGCCCAAAGGCAGGAGCAGAAGAAAGAAGTGGCTCAGGCCAAAAAAGAGCCCAGACAGAAAAAAGAAAGTGACTCGAACATAAACCTTGACGACATTTCAAGGATATTGGGTGCCAAATGACTGCTTCAAGGGAAAACTGCATCGTGTGCCAGATTGTCGGCAATAAGATTCCTTCCAAGAAGATTTACGAAGATGAATTTGTAATGGCTGTGCTTGACGTCAACGGCTCGAATCCAGGACACTGTTTTGTGATGCCTAAAAACCACTATCCTATACTTGAGCAGGTGCCTGACATCGAGATAGGCAGGCTGTTCCAGGCTTCCAACAAAATATCAAGCGCCATATTCGAGTCTCTTGGAGTTCAGGGCACTAACATTTTTGTTGCAAACGGCATTCCTGCCGGGCAGACTGTCGCGCATTTCACAATCAATGTCATACCGAGAAAGGAAAATGACGGCATCAATCTGCAGTGGCAGCCAAGGCAGCTTAACGAGGAGGAAATGTCAACCGTTGAGCTTAAGCTGAAGGAGCAGGCTAAAAACATAGGGCACTTTGAGAAGGAGGATAAAAAGCCAAGGGTTCATGCGCCTAAGCCTGCAGCACTTTCTGAAGAGGAGGAAGAGTACTTTGAAAGGCAGATGAGAAGGCTGCCTTAGGATTATTGTTTTATAAAAATTTTGCTTTAGCATGTCTAACAAGCTATTAAACGGCAATTAAAAGTGAGTTTGATGGTTGTTATACACAATTTTTGTTGGCTCGCTTTTGATTTAAAATAGGAGAAATTTATCTTGAAAAAGGGCTGGGCTTTTCGATAAGTATAAATAGTAAATCGCTTCTAAAAATTGTATGCAACAATATAATCCTTATCAACCTTCAACTTCCAATATTCCTCCACAAACAATCCCAAAAACCAATTGGGCACTGTATACAATAACAATAATTATCTCTATTGTAATATTACTTTTACTTAATGGGGGTTTGACTTTATCTGCTTCTTTTTTGGGATTAACTTCATTTACAACTCTATTTGTTTTTATATCCCTAATCTCATTAGTTATTGGACTAATCTCAGGATTTATTCTTAATAAAATTGCTAAATCAAATAAATCTTTTTTATTGGGTACATCAATAACCTCATTCTTATGTGCAACA
>JAGVXS010000080.1 GCA_018303685.1 Candidatus Woesearchaeota archaeon | reverse complement strand
AGATTGGCTGCAAAACGAAAACATTAAATACGGGGTAGATTCAGCATAAAATAAAACTGATTAAGGGGGTGTAAAAATGGCAAAAAGAGTAGTAGCAGACTGCAGGAGATTTCCAAGCAAAAAGAAATGCACTTTGACAATTGCCGGAACAGAAAAAGAGGTTTTAAAAGTTGCTGTCTGGCACGCAGTTCACGACCATGGGCATAAAAGCAGTCCTGCGTTGAGAAAACAGATAAAATCTATGCTCAAGAAAGCTCGATAATAAATAAACATTTAAAAACAACAAAAATTTACATTTTCTTAATGAAAGAACTATTATTCGGCACAGCAGGCATTCCATTAAGCTCGAATCCCCGCACAACAGTTGATGGAGTAAAGCATGTCAGGAAGCTCGGCTTGGGCGCAATGGAGCTTGAGTTTGTAAGAAGTGTCAATATAACTAAAGACAGGGCGCCTGAAGTCAAGAAGGCTGCTGAAGAAAGCAATGTGGTTTTGACGTGCCATGCGCCTTATTTCATAAATTTGAATTCCCTTGAAAAGGCGAAGATAAAGGCAAGCATTGTACGTATATTAAACTCTGCAAGGATTGCAAACTTATGCGGCGGCTATTCTGTTTGCTTTCACTCCGGCTTCTATATGGGAATGGATGCAAAAAAAGTTTATGATACAATAAAGAATAATTTGAAAGAAATTGTTTCAACCTTGAAAAAAGAAAACAATAATATCTGGGTAAGGCCTGAAACAACAGGCAAGGAAACCCAGTTCGGCAATGTTGATGAAATCCTGCAATTAAGCCAGGAGCTTGATAATGTAATGCCTTGTGTGGACTTTGCGCATTTTCACGCAAGAACCAATGGAAAATATAATACGTATAAAGAATTTGCAAGCATTCTGGAAGCAATTGAGAAAAAGCTCGGCAGGAAAGGCTTGGAAAATATGCACATGCATATCACAGGAATTGCCTACGGCCCAAAAGGAGAGAAAAATCATTTGATTTTGAAAGAATCCGATTTAAAGTATGAGGAATTGCTCAAGGCTCTGAAAGATTTCAAAGTCAAGGGGGTTGCAATCTCAGAAAGCCCAAATATAGAAGGGGATGCTTTGCTAATGCAGAAAGTTTATGAAAAATTATAAAATTTCACCCAAACGTAAACGTGTAAATCCTGAATCCCTTGCCGGCAACCTGCAGCTCAATTACATGCTCCCCGTAGCCTTCGGCAAATACAATATTGTAAAGCCTGAATTCGCCCATTTTTACAATGCTTTTTCCGCCTTCAATTTCAGCATCGCTTCCCTTGTTTCCATCATTTAAAAAATTAGTATCAAGGAAAACAAAGGCATCAGAGCCGTTTTCAGAGCCCGCCACAATATTGGCGGATTTGGCTTCAAAAGCAAGGAGAATGCCTCCCTCGTCGCTTAAAAGCTCCATGTTGTCGGCATTGTATTTCCATTTCCCATCAAGATAGACATAATTTTTATGAGATATTGGCGGATATTTGAAATCGGCAACAGATTCAGGGCTCAAGCCGTCATAGCCAAGATTGCCCCTGTCAAACTGGTATCCAAAATATATCTCAGGAGTCTTTACGCCCGAGAAATTCACATCCATGGCTTCTTTTGGCTTGCTTGGCTCTGCCTTAATACCGTCTTTTTTATTCAATCTTTCCATCCTCTCCTTTAAAAGCTCCTGTATTATCATTTCTGTTTCCTCATAAGCCCCTTCTCCTATGTGGTCATATCTTACATAACCATCAATGTCAATCAAAAACTTGTGAGGCCAGTACCTGTTTTGATAGAGATTCCATGTGACATAATTGTTGTCTTGGGCAACAGGGTACTTTAATTGATAATCATTCACTGCTTTTACAACATTTTCATATTTCTTCTCAAACTCGAACTCGGGAGTGTGAACTCCAACAATTACAAGCCCCTTGTCCCTGTACTTTTTATCCCAGTCCTTCAGGTAAGGCAAAGTCCTGATGCAGTTGATGCATGTGTAAGTCCAGAAGTCAACCAAAACAACTTTTCCCCTTAACTGCTCAATCTTCAGGGGCTCTGAGTTAATCCACCTCCCTATGCCTGCGAAATCAGGCGCCCTAGGGTATGTTGAATTTTTTCCAGTTGCTGGTTTTTTAATTTCATTTATGTTCGGCTTTTGCGATTCTATGTAAAGAATGGCTGCTACTACAAAAATCACAACTACAATAGTTAAAAATGGCTTCTTGATAAAATCGTTTTTTTTCATGATAAAAGTGAATATGCAAAAAACCAGTTTGCAACGACATTCAATTTATTTGTAAAGACAAGTATGCCTAAAATCAACAACAAAACGCCAACGATTATGTTGAAGTATTTGAGCACAGTTGCAGACTTATTGATTAATTTTACTGCCTGTGTTGTAAACAAGCCGACTAACAGAAATGGAACTCCCAGCCCAAGGGCGTAAGACATCAATAAAACAAACCCCAAGCCTGGCTTTGCTATAACCAATGCAAAAACGCTACCAAGAATCGCGCTCACGCAGGGAGTCCATCCGACTGCAAATGCCGCGCCAAATACAAAAGATGTGGCATAAGTAACGCTGAATTTTTTCTTTACGGCAAGCTTATGCTCCCTCTCAAGGAAGCTTATTTTTATCAAGCCCAGTATGTACAATGCAAACAAAATTATTATAATTCCCCCAATCCTCGAAAGCCATGTCTGGATATTATATGAAACTCTTTCCAGGATAGTGTTTAACAACACTCCAAGCAGTGCAAAAACAACTGAAAATCCAAGCACAAAGGCAACGCTGTTAAGGAACACTTTCAATCTCGCATTTTGCTGCCCTGCTGATGTACCTGACAAATAAGCAAGAAAGCCCGGAATCAATGGCAGAACGCAGGGGCTTGCAAAAGACACTATGCCGGCAATGAAAGCAACTATAATTGTTGGTTCTACCATTTTTATTTTGATTTATTTTTAATGAATTTTATATTAATTTATTTTTATTTTCTCATCTTTTTTGTGTTGATGCTACAAAATCTTTTGCCTCTTGAACAAGTTTGAACCAATTACTTTTATATTTATGCCCTATTGAAACCCACTCTTTCATAAGACGACTCTTGTCAAAGAGATGATAAAAGTGTTTTCCTTGCTTTGAGGCAATGAGAATATTTACTCGCTCTTTGGGAAGCTTTATGATAAGTTCGCCTTTAACCGACATGGCAAACATCTTTCTGCCAATTTTTATACCTGAATCACCAAACATTTTCGCTTGAGTAACCCCTCGTTCCTTAAGCATTTTTTGCACGATAGATGTAAAAGTGGTATTAATTATAGAAAAATATAATCAAATCTTTTTTAATTCTTCCAAATACCTTTGCCTGTCCCATGAATCTGGCGCTTTTAGCACCCTCTCGCCATTCTTCAATATGACTTTTGTGTGCTGGTAACTAACTCCAAATTCCTTTGCGATCGCCTCTTCATCTGCATCCGTATCCGAGTCTCTGAAATTAACCCTAAACCCAATCAAATCTGAGTCATTTATTTCATCGAATGCCGCAAAAGTCTCAGGCTGCTCTGCCCTGCATGTTGGGCACCAGCTTGCATAAAAGTATAGCAGTATTTTCTTGTTTTCCTTCAAAGCCTTGTCGTAGTCTGCTTTTTTGAACTCGAGATATTTTGTTGTCGAGCCTGCAAGCACTTTGCCTAAATAGGAAGCCTCCATCATCCCCCCATCATTGTCTTCCATCATTTCCCCTGCCTTCATGAAAGAGCCGTCCATCCAGATTGATTCACCTTCATTAAGCATAAATAATGTTCCGTCTTTTCTTATAACCTTGCCGTCTGTCATAACTCTTGTTCCATCATTAAGAACTGCATTTTTTTCCATTGGCGACATTGTTTTTGCTTTTTCATCTACCATGAGCATTTTGCCGTCCTTCATCTCAAAGCCGATTTCAGCCATTTCGCCTGCTTCATTATCCATCATAGAATTTTTTTCAGCAGAATCTGTTGATGTTGTTTTGGCGCATCCAAGCGCTATAACACTCAAAATCAGCAATATGGCAAGAAAATTATTTGCTTTCATTTTATCACCTCATTCCCATGTTATTTTAAGCAAAATCATGAATCCGATTGCCTGAAGCAATGTAAGGATGAATACATGAACTTCCACTTCAGGAGCATAATACTCCATCATAGTTATGTAATAATAAAGCGACACAAGATTCTGCGCCAAGAATAAAAGCGCAAATAAAAACAGCCCAATGGTAAACTTTGACTTTGCCTGCTTTAGATTCTTGTAGTAGACATACAACAAGCCGAGCAGGAAGATTGTTGATATTCCGGTAAGAACAGTGGTTGCATTCATTATAAATGATTCCATGTAAAAAAAGAGGCATACCTTATTTATTTACTTTTTCCCAAATTGTCCCCAAATCTCATCAAAAAGCTTGATGTTTGCCTGCATGAACTCAGATAGGAAATAGACAGCGCCATAGTTGCCCTTGTTTATTGGGGATATTATGTTGTTCTTCTCAAGAACTTCAAGATGGTGCCTTATGGTTTTGTAATCCAGCTTTAGAATTTCAGCAATCTTGTTTGCATTGGAAGGGGTTTTTCTCAGCAAATCAATTATTTTGCCTCTTGTCTCGCCTCCTTTTGTGCCTGCTATAAGATACCAAAGCAGATTCTTCATCTAGAGATGAGTTTTTTGATGGTTTTTAAGGTTTTTGTATAGAATGAACATCAACTTTTATCCTAGAACTCTCAATCCTCTTGTACAGATAGAATATAATTCCCAAATAAGCCATATAAGCCATCACTTCCAGCAGGCTCGGGTTTCCGTTGTAGCCAAACAAGCCTTTCAAGAAGCTTCCAACAATTCCTTTCTCATTTAGAATGTGGTTAATATCAAACAATGGCGCTATTATTCCGCTTACTAATCCTGCTTCTTCAAACTCGTGAATGCCATGTGCAACCAATCCTGCTGCAAACAAGACAAGCAGAATGCTGCTAATGCTGAATACTTTTTTCAGGTTGATATTTTTAATGCCGACAAAAAACAAGTAGCCCATAACAACAGCTGCAATAATTCCCAAAGTTCCTCCAATGAAATTTATGCCGCTTGCGTAGTTCAGCGCATTAAGGAAAATGACAGTTTCAACGCCTTCCCTTATGATTGCAATAAAAATAAGCATGAAAATTCCAAGATGGGAAAATAAAGGCTGAGTGCCCATCAAGTGCCTTTCAACCCTGCCTTCAATTTCTTTTGCAATGTGCCTTTGTTTCATCATCCAAAGAATCATTGTTGTAAGCAAAAAAGAGCCTATGAGCATTGTTGCGCCTTCAAAAACCTTTTCTGCCTTGCCATCAAAGCCGCCTGCAAAAAACGTAAAGATAAAAGCTGAAAGAATGCTGGCAAGAATCCCAAAAATAATGCCGTAGTAAACCGTCTTTCTGTAATTCTGGTTATTGGTTCTGTTTAAGTAGGCAAGAACTATTCCAACAACTAGGCTTGCTTCCAAAGTTTCCCTTGATGTGACTAAAAATGATTCAAGCATCGCAAAACCACCAAACTTAACAATTGTTAATTCAGGATGTATTTAAAGCTTTCTAGAGCATTTCCTATATGCGTTTTAGGAAGTGCGAAATTCGTTATTATTTTACTAAAATATGTATTTTAACTAAAAACCAAGCTTATACTTCTTTTAATCTTTCCATCAATATCGCTGGGCAAGTTCTTGTAACTCCTTCTGTCATTATCATATGGTCGCCGGTACTTGTAGAAACAAATTTTATATTATCAAATTCTGTTAGTTTTTTGGCAACTTCTAAAAATTTTTCAGGCTTAACATCTATGCCAACTACAGCAACACTTCCATAACCTAATTTTGATGGTTCAACTACAGCAGAATATTTTTTTATAACTCCTTTTTGTTCCAAATCTTTTACTCTTTTTCTTATTGTAGATTCCGAAATTCGCAATTTTTTGGCTATGTCAAGAAAAGGTGTTCTTGCGTTTTTCCTTAAAATTTCCAAGATTCCTATATCAGTTTCATCAAGCATTTTGTTTGCAGTCATTTATTGGTTTTAATTTTTTGACGAAAAACATAGTTTTTGCAATGCTTCCCAATAATTAAACTAAAGTTTCTCGTCAATATTTTGAAAATACATCAATAAACCTTATAAATTAACTCTTAACTTAACAATTGTTAACTTTTATTTAAATGTTTTGATATTTGAGGTGGTTTTATGGGTTTGGAAGAAAAAGTGAATGGTCCCGATCCGCATCATGTAATGGTAGCTGGAACAACAGCGACAATAGGATTTTTATCTTATATGCTGTGGCCAATGTATTTGATATCACCCTACCTTGCAGTGATTAGTGGCGGATTGCTTGGATATTACGTTGCTAAATCAGTTAAAGAGTGAGGTGATAAAATGCTGGAATCGATGTTGCATTCCTCTTACATTTCCTTAGGGGTGCAACCTGTTGCAGAGCTGGAAGACCCACCAGAAACATTACATTCACCTTGGGGTGAAACATTGCATACACCTTGGGGTGTTTGGCTTCATCGTTGGGATGCCTTGCATAGCATTGAACAGAGGTATGATTCAAAGCATATGTTAAGGGCAGCTAGGGCAGCAGATGATATACTTCATTATGCTAACTATACCCCTAAAATAGGAAAAGGTGAGGATGAAATTAAGCCTAATGAAATAAATTTTGATTACAATTATATGCATGAAGAATTTGTTTATGATACAGGTACAGAATTGGATGAGGAAGAAGATGCTGTGGATGCAGAAGCTAATATTGTTGCAGCATTAGAGGAAGAGCCTATCGATTTTGGCGATAAAAATGAAGATACAAAGGATAATAAAATAGAAAATTTTTCCGATTATGTTAAAAAAGATTTGGTAGAAATTATTAGAACGAGTGGGTTAAAA
>JAGVXS010000078.1 GCA_018303685.1 Candidatus Woesearchaeota archaeon | reverse complement strand
TGCTCCAGATAATAGTACTTTTTCCCATTTACTTCCTTGATTCTTAAATTTACCATACTTGGCGTTATACGTCACATATATATAAATTTTGCTATTTTTAAAGAAATGTGACGTAATATGTCTTGCTCATCTACTGGCTTAGTGCCTAAAGGGGTTAGAATACTGCTCCCACATTTTATTATTACAAAAATTTAAATACTGACTAAGGTAATTCTAGTAAATTGTTGTGGTTGGTATGGGCAAAGAAAAGCCTATAAAAGTTGAAGCAGAAGTTACTACAAAGAAGAATGTCTCTAGTGGTATTGGAAAAGGTTTTGGTATAACAATCGGAATATTTCTGGCCTTAATCGTTATTGCTGTTAGTTGTGGTATTCTAATTTCAAGTCAAGCTAATAAAATACAAGAAAAATCTAATGAAATAACAGCAAATGCCATTAATCAATATAACCAAGAAGTTAAAAAAGTTGAAGAGCAAATCCAAGAATCATTACCTGTCGATGAGAGAGCAAAAGAAAAAACTGAAGACTTTAAATTTAGTCCTACTAGTATTGTTAATATGCAAAATGGAATCTCGCTTTCACTTGATGATTTTAAATATGAAAATAAAGGTGATTGGGGTAAATTAATTGAAATAACGGTTACTGTGCTAAATAAAGGTAATAATGCTTTCCAACCAAAAGTTCTTGTCTTTCTATACGATGAAAAAGATAAAAAAGAAGAATGGTTTCAAACTAAAGCAGAAATTGAATTTGATATGTGGCAGTTAGATATTGGGGAATATGTAACTAAAAAGGCAATCATAAACATACCTTTCAATGATATTAATTTAACTAATAAGCTTGAATTGGCTTTAGTTGATGCTTTTGAATTTGGGAATACCCCAATAGTGGTTGTAGAAAAAGAATTTATTGCAAAATAGACTATTATCCCAGCATTTTTTATCTTATGTGGAATATAGTATCTGGCTGGAATTGACGACCTTTATCCTTTTCTTGTCCATGCTTCTGTAACCATCAAGTATTTTTCTTGCATCTTCTTCCCTTTTTTTGCGGTACCCTATGCAGTCCTCTGGCACTATAATTTCCAAGTTTGGTATGCAAATGGCTGACTTTATTGCAGTATCCACGCAACTGGTTAAAGTTACTCCGGACACTACAAGACTCATTATATCCTTATCCTCTATGTAAGCTCCAAGCCCTACATTGGAGAAAGGGTTTGGCTCATTTTTGACAAATACTTTGACAGAACCATTAACTTTGTCTATAAGGTATAAATCCTGCCCTGGGGATTTTGAGCAGAGCCTGTCGTATGGGGGTGGAAATCTGCCTCTTGGGTATTCGGATTTGACATAAGCTACATGGGTTTCGGCTTTTAAGCTTCTCTCAATCAATGGCACTAGATTATCTCTAACAATTTCCTGCATGTTTCCGGGCTTGTCTCCGGCATCCTGAAATACGAATCCTTGCATTGTTTCCAAGAAATCCCTTTGCACATCTATAACTAGCAAAAGCGTGTTTTCAGGGTTCAATTTTAGTTCTTTTTCTAATTTCATTTTAACAATCGAAGAACCTCTTTTATAGGCGGCTACAACGAAGTCGGAAAGAATTCAACAGCAGTAAAAATCGATAATGAAGTCTATATTCTTGACTTGGGAATCCACCTTGAGAATTATGTAAAGTACACGCAAGATGAAGACATAGTTGACATCAGCCCGAATGAACTGATGAGGGTTGGCGCTGTGCCTGATGTTTCTGCAATTGACGGCTGGAAAAGCAATGTAAAGATGGTTATGCCGACGCATGCTCACCTTGACCACCTCGGGGCAATCCCATACATGGCAAACAATTTCAAAGCCAATATTATGTGCACCCCTTTCACTTCAGAAGTCCTCAATGGGATTCTCACAGAAGACAAAATAAAGCTGAACGGCAGGATTAAGAGCATGTCTGCAAATTCCTTGTTTCAGGCATCAAATAATGTTAAGATAGAATTTGTTCACGTTACCCATTCAACTCCACATACAGTAATGATTGCATTGCACACAAAGGAGGGAGTTATTCTTTACGCCAATGACTTCAAGTTTGACTTGTTCCCGACTTTGGGAAAAAAGCCTAACTTCAAAAGGCTGGAAGAGCTCGGAAAGCAGAAGGTATTGGCATTGATTTGCGACTCGACTTATGCTGCTGACGCAAGAAAAATGCCTTCCGAGTCGATTGCAAAAGAAATGCTAAAAGAGGTGATGCTCGGCATCGGCTCAAAAAACAAGCATGTTGTTGTTACAACATTCTCTTCCCATATCGCTCGCTTAAATTCAATAGTCGAGTTTGGGCAGAAGATGAACAGAAAGATTGTTTTCATGGGGCGCTCAATGGCAAAGTATGTCAGGGCTGCAGAGGCAACAGGCATTGCAAAGTTCACGAACAAAGTTGAGATCCTGAAGTTCGGCGGGCAGATAAAGAGAAAATTGAATAAAATCGCAAGAGACAGGGGAAAGTATTTGATGGTTGTGACAGGGCACCAGGGCGAGCCAAAATCAACCCTTGCAAAAATGATGAACGGCGAGCTTAAATTCAACTTCATGCCGGAAGACCATATTATTTTTTCCTGCAGAACAATCCCTTCCCCTACAAATATTGAAAACAGGGAAAAGCTTGAAGCCAACCTAAGAAGCTTTAATGTAAGGATATTCAAGGACATACACCAAAGCGGGCACGCGGCAAGGGAGGACATGAGAGACCTGATAAACTTGGTAAAGCCGCAGCATATTATTCCAGCGCATGGTGAGCCTAAAATGCTGAACGCACTGGCTGATTTAGCAACTGAAATGGGCTACAAGAAAGGCAATAATGTGCACGTCATGGGTAATGGGGAGAGAATTAGACTATAAAACCATAAAACATTTAAATACTGCTTAATAACTTCTTTAAGGGGGCAACATGAGATTAACTCTGGCAGAACCGAGCTACTTAAAAGAAAGCATATCGATAATTTCTGACTTAGTCAATGAAGCAAGATTTAAGGTCACTCCGGATGCGATAGAGCTTGTTGCAATGGACCCTGCAAATGTTGCAATGGTTATTTTCAAACTGCTTAGCAGCTGTTTTACAGAATACGATGTCAGGAAAGATACTGAAATTGCAATCAACCTGAGCAATTTAAAGCAAGTGCTGAGAAGAGCTTCCCCGAAGGATATGCTTACTCTTGAAATAAGCGATGAAAACAGGCTGAAAATCACTCTGAAAAGCAGCACAACAAGGACCTTTAATTTGCCGATAATAGAATTGGAGGAGAAAGAGCAGAAAGTGCCTGACTTGAAGTTTCCTGTAACAGTGAAAACTTCCTCAAGCGTTCTGAATGAGGCAATTGCGGATGTTGACGTTGTTGGCGAGTCAGTCGCATTCATCGCAGAGCCTGAGAAATTCACTCTGCAGGCAGAGGGTGACTTAAACCAGGCTAAGATTGAGATCAGGCAGGATGACATAACAAAAGTCAGCACGAACAGCGATGAAAAGGTCAAGGCAAAATACAGCATTGAATACCTTAAAAAGATGATAAGCGGCTCAAAGCTGAGCGAAGACGTTATCATACAGTTCAACAAGGACTATCCGCTAAAGCTCGAGTACAAGACAGTGGACAAGGTTATGCTCTCATTCATTCTTGCTCCAAGAGTGGAGAACGACTAAACTGGCTTCATGCTTATTTTTTGGCTAAAGTGTTGGTTATTATATCCAAGTGATTGAAAATGGCTAACCCGATGGAAATATACGGGAGGATTAAAGAACTTGGCAAAAATGCCAAGGTTGAAGCAGATGCCTTTATGCAGGGGCTTGCAAAAAAATACACCAACAATTCCAGCGATTACCTTGTGGGATTTGCATGCGTTTCTCTGTTAGTTTTTGCCATGGCAGGCATGCCAGTGTATTACCTGCCCACGGCCCTGTAATCAGCTTTGCCCGAAAACTACCACTTGCCCGAATAGTAACTAATCTGCCCGAAAAGTCATAAATCATAATCAACGCTGTAAAATCCCCTCAACGTGAATGCCTTATGTGAAACATGAGGCACGATGCAAACCATTTTTTTATCTTTTATCTATCAAAAAGCTTAAATAGGATTACATCCCCTATTCTTATATGTGGGGTGGTTAGCAAGTGTTTTATCTATAGTGTAGGATGCACTATAAAAACACTTGGCTTGGTTGAATGACGGCAGAAATAGCTATTTTGAATAAGGAAGGCGTTGCTCTTGCATCTGATAGTGCTGTCACTATGACATTGCCAACTGGTGCAAAAATAAAACAATCAGCTAATAAACTGTTTGCTTTATCTAAATTCCATCCAGTTGGAATTATGATATTTGGTAATGCAGCTTTTATGGGGATTCCTTGGGAAATTATTATAAAAATTTATAGGAAGACTTTAAAAAAAAGAAAATTTGATGAATTAGGACAATATGCAAATCACTTTCTAAAATATATTAACAATAGAAACTTAATTCCAGAAAGTGTTCAGGAAAAATTTGTTAAAGATACAATAAATTCTTATTTTATATTTTTCCAAATTCTAATTAGAACTGAATTAATGAAAGTCATCTCACCAGAAAAAGAGAACATTAGTGTTCCTAATATTAAAGATGAAATGAAAAAGATTACTCCAAAAGTAATAGATGAACATTATAAAATGTGGAAAAATGCAAAACATAGTGCCGTTATTAACAAAAATTGTTCAATTACCATTAAGAAAAAATATAAGAAATTTATCACTGAATTGATAAATAAGCATTTCGTTGAAAATTTGAACTTAGATTCAAAAAATAAACTTCATGAGATTGCTGGGTTTTTATTCTGCAAGTTTCCAGATAACATTCAAAATCCCGATATAGCGGGTATTGTTATTTCTGGATATGGTGATAAAGATTTATTCCCGTGTGTGAAAACCTTTATTATTGAAGGCGTTGTAGAAAACCAATTAAAATATTATGTGGATGAACATAAGACATTTAAGATAACCTTTGACAGAGAAGCAAGAGTGATACCTTTTGCTCAAGAAGATATGGTTGAGACATTTATGTATGGTATGCACCCATTAAATAGAATTTTCCATTTTGATTTTATAAATGGAATGCTTGAAAAATATCCAGATGAAATTATAAAAAATTTAGATAAATATAATGATAAAGAAAAAGAGAAGCTATTGAAAAAATTAGTAAAATCTAATAAAAGAATTTTTGATAATTATACAAATCAATTTGGAAAATTCGCTGTTAAAAATCATTCAAGGGATATTCATAGAGTTGTTTCAATGTTACCTAAAGACGAGTTGGCTTCTATGGCTGAATCTTTAGTTAACTTAACCTCTTTTAAGAGAAAGGTAAGTATGGAAATGGAAACAGTTGGCGGTCCAGTAGACGTTGCAGTTATTTCTAAAGGAGACGGGTTTGTATGGATTAAGAGGAAACACTATTTTAACAAAGATTTAAATCCTCAATTTTTTAAAAACTATAATATGGAGGTAGAATGAAAATGAAAGGAAAAGAAAATGATGAATTTGGATTAAATTATTCTTGGAATACAAAAGAAGATTTGGATTCAGAGATTAATATTCCTTTTGAAAAAAGTGATAAAGAGAAAGCATCTGATTTCGCTAAGAAGGTAGTAGATGAATCAATTTCTATCTTACGAAAGGAACTTCAAAAGAAAAAATAATCATTTTTTTAAATCTTTTTTGATTAGATTTTCTAAATATTCAGATATATCCACTTCTTTGTCAATGCAGTATTTCTTAACAGATTTCCAAAGCTGTGGCTCAATCTTTATGCTCGTGGTTTTACGTTCCATAAGTTTAGAGTAGTTTAGTAGTATATAAAGATTGTTGTATTGCAGTATATACTATTTTAGAAACATTTATATATAAGTATTACATACTACTATAATATAAGTAGTAAGGTGATACAAATGCAACAAGAACAAATGGAAGTAAGGAAGCAAAGGGGCTATGAGATAGCCAAGACATCAAGGATAGAAAAGACCGATAAGGGCTGGAAAGTGCCATCACAAAGCGGTGGCGGTCATTACATTGTGGTTAGCAATGGCTTTGGGGCTGAATGCAATTGCCCTGACCACGAATTAAGAAAATGTAAATGTAAGCATATCTGGGCTGTTGAATTGATTGTTACCCACGAAATAGACCAAGAAGGCAACATAACAATAACCAAGACAATAAGAAAAACTTACAGCCAAGATTGGAAGAATTACAATCTTGCACAACAAAAAGAAAAAGAGATGTTCATGCAATTATTGGCAAACATCACAAAAAACATAAGGCAACCTGCTTATAATCATGGCAGACCAACAAACCCATTAAGCGATACAATCTATTCGATGGTTTTCAAGGTGTATTCTACTTTTTCGGGAAGAAGATTTGCAAGTGATATGCAGACATCAAAGGAAAATGGTTTTATTGAGAAAAGAATACCTTATAATTCCATGTTCGATTATTTCAAGAAAAAAGAATTGACACCTTTATTAGCCCAAATCGTGCAGATTACAAGTTTGCCTTTGGCAACGATAGAGCATAATTTTGCCATTGACAGCACAGGATTTGGGACAAACCAATTTCAAAGATGGTATTCATTCAAACATGGCAAAGAGATTAATTCAAGAAGATGGGTTAAATGCCATTTCATAACAGGCACAAAATCAAACATAATAACAAGTGTTAAGGTAACATCAGAATTTGACAACGATTGCCCACAACTTCCAGAATTAGTGCAACAAACAGCAGAAAATTTTGATATGCAAGAAGTATCGGCAGACAAAGCATATTTGAGCAGGGATAACATGAATGTAATAAAACAAGCTGGGGCATTGCCTTTTATTCCTTTTAAGAGCAACTCAACCGACAGGGCAGATGGTTCTTATATGTGGAAAAAGATGTATCATTATTTTATGCTTAACAATGAGGAGTTTTTACAGCATTACCATAAAAGAAGCAATGTGGAAACAAGCGTCCATATGATAAAATCAAAATTTGGTGATTGTGTGAGGAGCAAAAATTGGACAGCACAGATAAATGAAGTGCTATGCAAAATAATCTGCCACAATATTGTAGTGGTTATACATGAAATGCACGAGTTAGGAATTAACCCTAACTTCTGCCCGAAAAGTGATGAGGTTGCCCGAAATGTCGGACTTTCGGAGTAGTTATCGGGCAAAGCTCCTGTAATCGTTAATTTTATAAACAGAAGTTCTAAAAACTGCATTATGGAAAATGCCCGCGATTTCCTGGTTCAATGGACAATAGGGTTTGTAAAGAA
>JAGVXS010000039.1 GCA_018303685.1 Candidatus Woesearchaeota archaeon | reverse complement strand
TTGCCTGTGCCTGGCACTCCGGATACTGCTACAACTTTCATAGTAATGGTTAGCCAGCATTATATTTAAATATTCTGTGAATAAACACGCTTTATGCGGGATGAAATCATTTTATCCACATCAAAAAAGCAGGAATTGATAGACATAACGCCAAGAATAAACACAATAATAAAAAAATCAAAGGTGGAAAACGGCATATGCAATGTTTTTGCAGCGCATGCGACAGCCGCAATCATTATAAACGAGAACTATGACCCGAACATCTGCCTTGATTTGCTGGATGCTTTGGACAAATTAGTCCCATCAGGAGTCTGGCGCCATGACAGGATTGACGGCAATGCCGACAGCCATATAAAATCCGCAATTTTAGGGCCGTCAGAGACAATACCAATAAAAGACGGCAAACTGGACTTGGGCAGGTGGCAAAGCGCGATGTTTGCAGAGCTTGACGGGCCAAGGCATGGCAGAAAAATAATTGTAACAGTCATGGGTGATTAAAATCAATTGCGACTTGTGCGGCAAGAGGGCAGAAAGTCTGGCAAAAGTTGGTATAGAGGGCGTGCAGCTTGACGTCTGCAATGACTGCGCAAGATTCGGCAAAGTTGTCCAGCAGCCGAAAAGGCTTGATGCAAAATCCCAAGTAATGCGGATGAAGAGCCAAGCTCGGCAGAAAGAGGAGAAAATGGAGCTGTTGGTGGAAAACTATGCCGAGGTAATCAGGAAAAAGAGGGAGTCAATGGGATTTACGCAGAAAGATTTTGCCCGTAAAATCAGTGAAAAGGAGGCAACCGTCCATAAGATTGAGACAGGCGCTTTAGCCCCTCCATTATCCTTGGCAAAAAAACTGGAAAGATTCCTTGGGGTCAGGCTGGTTGAGGAGTATGAGGAAAGTCATGAAACATCCAAAGGCAGAAGAATTAATGGATTTACATTGGGGGATTTCATCAATGTCAAGAAGTGAATATTTCATAATTGCATGAATTTACTTTATTCGAATATATTTTTTTATAATTGCCAAGTTTTTCATATAATTTTATATGGCTTATTTCACAATAAGGATCGTGCTCTTTTGGTGCACACATTATGTCGCAATCATTCGTGAAAGCGATATCAAAAACATTTCCGGCAGCAAATTCAACCAGGTTTTTTGATGAATAATAATATAGTAACCCGTCAATTTTCTTGTTAGAATGCAATGCATATATGGGATTTGTAATCCATATTGTTCCGTTTTTCTCATTTATCTTGGACTGGAAAAAAAGCAATGCCTCGTTATTTCTTTGCTGTTGGTATGAGATTGCTGATGATATTTTAGAGAATGTCATAAAAATCCATGCAAGCGCCATTATTATAAAAATCGCTACCGCAATTTCCTTAAATTTCATTTTTTTATAAATTTCGAATAGTAAAATTGACAAAAGAATGTAAAGAATTGGCAATGCAACTATCATAAACCTCATTTCCTTGTGTCTTGCAAATGAATAAAATAAGATGTAGAAAATAACAGATGCAAATAATGCAAAGATCCTGTGGCCCGTCAATTTCTTGTTTTTATAGATTAGCAATGGGGCAATAAGCAATGCGGCTAAAAGGAAATTTTCCTTTGCAAGCCCGATAGGATAAAACAGCCATCCACGATAAAGGTTCCATGCAGTTGTATGCACGAAGAACGTCTGGATTTTTAAAGGTCGCAGCACGTCACCATACATGAAAAAATTGAAAACCAGGTAAGGCAAAATTAGGCATAACAATCCAGCAATATAATTAAAAATTTTGCTGGCAAATCCTTTTTTATTATATCCGCATAAAACAAATGTTGCAAAAATCCCTATAAAAACAAATGAATGGAAAATCCTGAACATCATTGATATTCCCGCGAATACTCCGGAAAGGAAATATCTCTGTTTGAAAAAAAGGTAAAAAGACACCATCACAAAAAAAGCAGAGGGAATTTCTGTCAGTATATTGCCGCTGAAAAAGAGGAATGTGTATGAAAAAGCAAGAAAGAAGGATGCTAAAAGCCCTGTCTTCTCAGAGAATGACTCTTTTCCCAGTTTATATGTCATGAATAACACAAGGCACGCAAATATCAAAGAAACTATCCTTGAATAAAGCACAATATCCGTGTCCAAAAGCCATCCAAAGCCAAGAATCAAAGGAAACAATGGCATCCTGTAATCTTCCCACAATCCTGAATGGCCTAAGGAATAGATGTATTTTCCCATGCCAATGTAAACTGAAGAATCCCACCAAACGTCTTTATAGAAAACAAGAAAAATTGCATTTGCACAAATAAATGCCAGTATTATTATGCTTATTCCAATATTGTCCCTCAGCCTCATTTTATTAAAAAAATACGCAAGAATAAATAATACTTTCTAAAGAATCAGTCAATCTTATTGCCCTGCTTGTTAAGCATGTACCATTCCATTGGTGTTTTTGACAATGCCTTGAAAATGCCTACATTTACATAATAGGTCACTACAATTCCGTAGCTGAATGATGATGCTATCATAGGAAGCGTCAGCCTTGACTTGTTGGCCTTTGCAAGCGCAACTATGCTTGACACAATCAAGCCGCTGGTTAATATGATGTTTCTTGCCATCTCGTAAAAAAACCTTCCCCATTCTATAGGCGCAGGAGCATGCGTCATAAAGCTGAGAGTGCCTGTTATAAAGAGCCCTGCAAGAAGGACTGAGAGCATATACCCGCTGCAGAATATAATCCCCATGTACATCTTGTCCATCAAGCGAAGGTGTCTGCTCTTTGCTATTGCTATAAAGTGCTTTTTCCAGGAGTAGATAACCCCATACGCCCATCTCATTTGCTGTTTGTAAAGATCCTTGAGCGTGTATGGAACTTCGCTGTCGCACTCCAAGTCGTCCAGATACTCTATCTTGTAGCCCCTCTCAAGCAGCCTGAGTGAGAACTCTATGTCTTCAGTCAGGTTGCCGCTTTCCCAGCAGCCAATCTCTGCAAGCACGCTTTTCCTTACTGCTTCGGCAGAGCCGCAAAGGAAGGTTATCCCCCTCCTTTGGTACATAAAGGGTATTGTAATATGATGGCATGTTGACACTATTGTAGAGCCCAGCACAGACACAAGGTTTTGGTTGTAATTGATGAGCTTCCATCTTGCCTGCACTCCTGCAATCTTTTTGTCTTTCATGAAAGGCTTGACTATCCTTTTCAGGAAATCGGGCTGCGGCGCAAAGTCAGAGTCAAAAATCACAATAATTTCCCCTTTTGAGTATTTTAGCATGTTGTTCAGGTTGCCAGGCTTGTACCCGATATTGCTCTGCCTTTTTATCACTTTCACCAAGCTGTGCTGCTTAGCAAATTCCTTCAGCTTCCTTGAAATTTCAGGCCTGTTGCTGTCGTCCCCTATGAGAATCTCGTACCTGTCTTTAGGGTAATCAAAGCCAAGGCAGCTTTTCGCGCACCTTATAGCAACGAGCTCGTTAAAGGTCGGAATCTGCACCGTAACCAAAGGCAGGTTTTCATCATCAACTGGCTCTTCCTGCTTCTGCTCGCGCTTCTTGAAGAGTATGTAAAAAGACATTATCAGGTAAAGCACTGACATCAAAACAGCTACTAAAAGCAAAGCGTTGAATGCGCCATTAAACATATTGTGCAAAAAGTCGAGTATTCTCCTCCCTGCAGCATTATACCATGAAAAGAATTCTGTTACTAATGCTATGTAATTCTGGATGAATTGCTGTAAAATTTCTTTTAGCATTTTGGCTCACTTGATATAATAGCTTTCTTCCCAAAACCTGTTCCTTAACAGGCTGACTAAGATTATTATATTTAAAACTATTGTATATGGAAAGTAAAAAAATATTGCAAGCACGTTTTTCAGGCTAACCCTGTCATTGAACATTTTTAACGCAGCTATGCTTAATATCGTTGTCATAATGCCTGACAAAACGCCGAAGATGCTGTACAATGACACTCCAAAATCGGGAATTTTGTATAGCACATATATTGGCCCCATGAGGCTCAGCCACTTGAAAAAATAGCCGAGCATGCTGAACATGCCCTGTGAATTGTATGGCAGCCAGTAGTTTATCTGGTACACTATCAGTGGCAAGGACAGAAACGCGTAAAAGGACCACCAAAACTGGTTTATGTAAAGGAACAGTATTGACGGGCTTGACTTCCTCGAGAAAAGCGACTTATTTTTTACTATAGCCTGCAAAGTGCCTATCCACCACCTTGCCCTCTGCCTGTACAGGTCGCTGACTTTTGTCGGCACAAGCGTGTATCCTATCGCTTTTGGCGTATTTAATGTTTTGCAGCCTGCTTTTTTCATCTCCAGTGCAATATCCTGGTCCTCTGCAAGTGTGTCTTTTTTGAAATAGCCGATTTTTTCCAGTGATTTTTTCCTGTAGCATGCCAAAGAGCCGCTGAACCATATGCCGTTGCTGAAAACTTTGGAAAAGCTGTTTCTTATTAAGTTGCTGAAATGGTATTCAATGTTCTGGAATGCGCTGATAATGGACTTGTTGTTCTTGACATTGTTGTTGCCTGTAGTTGCGCCTATATTCCCGTCATGAAAAGGGCTGACAAGCTCCCTTATGCAGTTTTTGTCAAGCACTGTGTCTGCATCAATAGTCACAATAAATTCATTGGAAGATCTCAAAACTCCTTTATTCAGCGCTTCTACCTTTCCAAGATGGTTCTGCCTCAGTATTTTAACCTCTTTATATTTTCTGAGCACGGTTAATGTATTGTCTTTTGAGCCGTCATCAACCACGATGACCTCCATCTTGTTTTTCTTATAGCTGGAGCTGAAGATGGAATCTATGCATTCGGTGATGTTATTCTCTTCGTTATAGGCTGGTATTACAATAGTTACTTTCGGCTCAAAGCCGCTTCTGTTTCCCTTGAAAAACCAGGAAATTGTAAATATAAGAAAAATGAATGTGAGGAACAAAAACAAAATACCGAAAAGTATGCCTGACCCGAGCATTATGACGTCTTCCATTGTGTTATTGAAATACCTTGTATAACATAAGACATAAAAGATTAGTACTTTTAAATATTTCTATTAAAATTATCGAGCCAGAAAATCCAGTCCTATGTTCCTGCAGACTTCCTTATAGCCGTATAGGCACATTCCTATGCCTGTGAGGTATGTTATGTATACTATGGAGCCTAATATGATGCCTATAACCGCAAGCCATTTTCCCCCATATTTGGATGGCTTTTTTTTGATGCCAATCAGGGATTTTATTCCAAGGTATACTGCCAGCAGCCCAAAAATCAGGTTAAGCAGTGGAATCCAGAATAACAGGCCAAATGCGAAAGAGCTTATGGAAAGCCCCTGTCTTTTGTGCCTGTCAGCATAGTATGTGTATGCAGCGCATAGCGGCAATACAGCCAGCAGGACTGCATAGTAAATATCCATCTTGAATAGTGTCATATTGTTGTACTTGGCAATTATTACGTAGATAATGATAAGAAGATAAAGTGCCCACGCTGCTCCCGGAGATAAATGCTTGTTCATATTGGTTGTAATTGTTTTTTTAATGTATATTTAAGGTTTCCTAGATTAACAGCCAAAACAACAAATTTTATAAAATTGGAGGGAATGCCATAAGCTATGGAAGATGTGGAATTGAACAATAATATATCAACAGGCAGCAAGCTGCTTGACACAATGCTTGATGGCGGCTATGAAAAAGATGTTATAACTACAATCTACGGGCCTGCCGGCTCGGGCAAGACAATTCTTTGCCTGCTCTGCTCGGTTGATGTGGCCAGAAACGGGAAAAAAGTTGTTTATGTTGACAGCGAGGGCGGCTTTTCTCTCGAGAGATTCAGGCAGATATGCTCAAGCATAAGCCAAGACTACAAAAAAATACTTGACAACATAATATTTTTGAGGCCGACAAGCTTTTCGGAGCAAAAGAAGTCTTTTGAGAAGCTCAGGGACATAGTCAATGACAGGATTGGGCTGATAGTCGTTGACACCATAGCAATGCTTTACCGCCTTGAGCTGGGCAAAAACGATGATATCCATGAAGTAAACCTTGAGCTCGGAAAGCAGATTTCCTGGCTTACTGAGATAGCAAGGAAAAAGCAGATTCCGGTGCTCATCACAAACCAGGTTTATACGGACTTTGACGACAGGGACAAGGTTAACATTGTCGGCGGCGACATTCTCAAATACGGCAGCAAGTGCCTCATAGAACTGCAAACCACCCCAAACAACAACAGGAGGGCCATCCTGAGGAAGCACAGGAGCATTGGCGGTGAGAAGGAAGTTTTGTTTAAGATTGTTGACAGCGGCATAATAGCCGCAGCTGAAAGCAGGGGATTCAAGCTTTTTTAGGGTGATTTTTTCCTCATTAAAACATTTCAAAACCTTTTTAAACACTCATTCATAAGCCTGGCTTATGGGGGAGAAGGTTAGGGAGTTTCTTGAAAGGAGCAAAGCGCTTGATGACAAGCACGCTGCCGAAGTGCAGCACAAAAAAGGCAAGCTTACTGCAAGAGAGCGCCTTAAGCACCTTCTTGATACAGGCTCTTTTGCAGAGCTTGATGCTTTTGCAGAGCTGCAAAGCAAGGAGCTTGAGGCAAAAAGAAGGTATGGTGATGGTGTTGTAGCCGGCTATGGCACAATAAGCAAAAAGCCTGTTTATGTCTACGCACAGGACTTCTCCTTTATGGGCGGCTCGATGGGCAATACTCACAACGAAAAAATAGCCCATGTGATGGAGCTGGCATTGAAAACAGGATGCCCGTGCATCGGCTTGTTTGACTCAGGAGGGGCAAGGATACAGGAAGGAATTTCCGCCCTGGAAGGCGGCGGCAGGATATTTCAGCTTAACACTTTGTCTTCAGGCATTGTACCGCAGATATCTGCAATACTTGGCCCTTGCGCAGGTATTGCCGTTTACAGCCCTGCTTTGACTGACTTTGTTTTTATGGTGAATAAAACAAGCTACATGTTCATTACAGGTCCTGATGTAATAAAAACAGTCACTGGCGAGGCAATTGACTTTGAGGGGCTGGGGGGCGCATCAGTCCAAAATGAGAAAAGCGGCGTAGCGCATTTCATGGCAGAAAATGAAAAGCAATGCTTGGACATGATAAAGATTTTGCTGAGCTATCTCCCCCAGAATAATCTTGAGAGCCCCCCTTATCATTCCACAGACATTCCGGCAAGAGAAACAAAAAGGCTTCAGGGCATTGTTCCGGAAGACCCAAAAAAGACTTATGATATAAAAGATGTCATCATAGAGATTTTTGACAAAAAATCCTTTTTTGAGGTTGGGGCGAATTACGCGCAAAATGCGGTTATCGGGTTTGCAAGGCTTAACGGCTATGTTGTTGGAGTTGTAGCCAACCAGCCGAAGGTGCTGGCGGGCTGCCTTGACATTAACTCCTCTGACAAGATTTCAAGATTTGTGAGATTTTGCGACTGCTTCAACATACCGCTCATAAATCTTGTTGATGTCACTGGTTATTTGCCCGGCACAGAGCAGGAGCATAATGGCATAATAAGGCACGGCGCAAAGGTGCTTTACGCCTATTCCGAGGCGACTGTGCCAAAAATATCGCTTGTGCTTAGAAAAGCGTATGGGGGGGCTTACATCGCACTTGTCTCAAAGGGGATGGGCTTTGACAAGGTTATAGCGTGGCCAATGGCCGAGATTGCAGTCATGGGCGCTGAGCAGGCAGTCAGTATAATAAACAAGGATGAGCTAAGCAAAAACCCGAAGCTGAAATCTGAGCTATCAAGGCAGTACTCGGAAAAATACCTTAACCCCTATAGTGCAGCAAGCCTCGGAAAAATTGATATGATAATTGAGCCAAAAAACACAAGGATTGCCATGGTCAAGTGCCTTGAAATGCTGCTTTCTAAAAGAGAAAAAAAGCCGGCAAAAAAACACGGAAACATGCCATTGTAAACATGGAAGAGCTTGTTGTTAAGGTTGACGGCAGGGAATACAAGGTTTTTGTAGAGGAAACAGAAGAGGGCAAAATACTTGTGCACTGCGGCTCTGATGTTTACGAAGTTGAGACAAAAAAAGATGCTGAAACATCCGCAATTGACAGGCTGCAAAAAAGGCAGAAGATAAGTGAGGGGGCTACTGAAATAACAGCGCCTCTTCCCGGGATTATTTACGAAATAAAAGCCAAAGAAGGCGCAAGGGTAAAGCAGGGGCAGAGCCTGTTTATACTGATGGCTATGAAAATGGAGAATGAGGTAACCGCGCCTAAGGATGGTGTATTAAAAGATGTTAAGGTAAAGAAAAATGACAATGTGAACAGGGGCGATGTGCTTGCAATAATAGAATGAGCAATGCTTACTTGCCTATCTTCTCTGCCCCTTTCCACATATAAGGGAACAATGCAGCTGCGAGCAGTGCCTTCAGTGTGTCTCCTATGATGAAAGGAACCAAGCCGAATTTGAGGACCTGAAGCCATGATATCTTTCCGAGCGCTATCCAAAGCCAAGGAAGGCCGATTGTATATAACACAATCTCACCAACAAGCATGCACAGCAATATGCTTTTTCCTGTTCTCCCGTAGCCTTTCTCTATCATAATCCCCACAAGGAACGCCATAAGCAAAAATCCTATTATATATCCGCCTGACGGGGCAAGCTTGAATCCTTCGCTGGCTTTCAAAAATACATCAACTCCCGACTTGTGGCCTGCAAAAACCCCAAAGCCGAGGAGCCCGGCAAGGGCATATGCAGCCATCGCAATCAATCCTTTTCTTGAGCCGAAGAAGAATGTAACAATAAAAACACCAAAAGTCTGCATTGTGATGGGCACCGGCCAAAGCGGTATATGGAACATCTTCTCCATAGCCGCTATGTATGAGGCTGGTATTGTAATGTTTGCCATTGCCGCCATAAAAACAACGCTTGCAAGTATCATAAAAACATCAAGCATTATTGTACTTTGATGAAACAGAATCTCGTACAAAGTCTTGTTTTTGTTTGCAGTTATCATATCATCACCTTTTTCCGTTTCCGGTTTTGCTTAAAAGTATTCCTGTCAGGACATTCAGGGCCCATGCCTGAAACCAGTTGATTGTGAGATAGCTCCCGAACACATAGTTCCAGAGCAGTTTGACAGGAAACGCCAGAATCAGTCCGACCAAGGCGCTTAAGACAATCACTACCAATATTGCGTATGCCATGTCCACAAGCTTTTTTAATATTGGTATGCTCTTCAAAATCGCCATTCTGCTGAAGTTTGCCAGTGTCTTTTTTAAATATTGTGATTAGTACCTGATGCTTATGTCTCCCTCTGCAACTTTAACTACATTGCTTTTGCCTGTTTTCAGCAGCAGGCTGCCTTCTTCATCGATGCCTATTGCCTTCCCGCTTAATCTGCCAGCTCTTGTGATTGCGGTTACGTCCCTGTTTATTGTATCACAATGCATTTTCCAGATTTTTGATATTTTTTCAAATTTATTTTTATTGTAATAATTATTATATAAGTTGAAAAATTCATAAAGTATATTTCTAATCAGTTTTTTAATGTATATTGTTTGGTTTTTAATCATTTTGAGTGATATAGCGGTGTTTTTTATTTCATTGGGAAATTTGCTTTGGTTGACATTAACACCAATCCCTATAACAGCATAATTAGCTGGAAAAATCCCTTCTGTAAGAATGCCGCACAATTTCCTGCCGTTGTAATGGACGTCATTGGGCCATTTTATTTTTGTGCTGATGCCTGTCATTTTTTTAATGGACTTGACAACTGCTATTGCCGCGGCAAATGTCAGGTATTGCAGATTTTCCGCTTTTTTTGGCGAAAGTAAGATTGACATCCACAAGCCTCCTTTGGCAGAGTGCCATTTTCTTTTGAAGCGCCCTCTCCCTTTTATCTGCGCATCAGCGACAATAACAATATTTTTTAGTCCTTTCTTGGAAAATTCCTTGGCTTTGTCTTGAGTGGACTTCAATGATTTGAAGCGGTAAATTTTGCACTTCATATAGCTATTATCCAAAGAACTGTAAAAACTATTCTTCAAGGCTTCCCTCATTCAGCGCTTCCTGCCTCGCTGCCATCACCCATGGATTTATTTTTTTGCCTGGTGCATCCTGTTTTTTCACAAGGTACTGCGCGACTGCTGTTGTTACTATAAGCACTTTTTTCTCTTTCGGCAAAGCCTCTTTTTTCTGCTTTAATCCTTTCATCTCCTCCATTATCATATTGTTTTCTATAAAAGATGTTGCAACATTTCCCTTCAGGAATTGCCTCTTGCTAAGCACAAGCTTGTGGAACGGCGTCGTAGTTTTTACCCCCTCAATAATAAACTCGTCCAAAGCCCTTCTCATCCTGGCTATTGCCTCGTGCCTTGTCCTGCCGTGGCAGATAAGCAAGGCGATTAAAGAGTCAAATTGCGGCAGAATCCTGCAGCCCGTATGGCACGAGCTGCTTATCCTGATGCCGGGCCCTCCCGGAGGCAGGTAGTTGACGACAGTGCCCGGAGAAGGCGCAAAATTGTTGCTTGGGTCCTCTGCATTTATCCTGCATTCAATTGCATGCCCCTCTACCTTTATGTCTTCCTGATTGTAAGCAAGCTTGGCTCCTTCGGCGAGTTTTATCTGCTCCTTTATCAAATCTACATTTGTCACCATTTCTGTAACGCCATGCTCAACCTGTATTCTTGTGTTCATCTCTATAAAATAGAAATTCCTGTTCTTGTCCAGCAAGAATTCCACAGTGCCTGCCCCTTCATAGCCTATAGCCGTTATTGCATTCACGGCAGCAGCGCCCATCAATTCCCTTAGCTCATTGTCAAGTGCAGGGCTTGGCGCCTCCTCTATCAGCTTCTGGTGCCTTCTCTGTATGCTGCAGTCCCTCTCCCCAAGATGGATGACATTTCCATGCCTGTCAGCCAAAATCTGGAACTCTATGTGCTTTGGCTCTTCAAGGTATTTTTCTATGTACAGCGAGCTGCTGCCAAAAGAGTTTAACGCCTCTTTCTCTGCGCTTTCGTAGGCATTAAAAACATCCTCTTCCCTTTCGACAATCCTCATCCCTTTGCCTCCGCCTCCTGCAGATGCTTTTAGTATGACGGGAAATCCGCTCCTTCTTGCAGCCCTTAGTGCATGCCTCTTGCTCTTTAGATCTTCTTTAACTCCTTCTATTACCGGGATGTTTGCCTTGAGCATTGCATTTTTCGCCTCTATTTTGTTTCCAAGCTTCCCTATCATCCTTGAAGACGGACCTATGAATTTTATGCCCCTTTTCTCGCATAGCCTTGCAAACTTGGGGTTTTCTGAAAGGAACCCGTAACCGGGATGGATTGCATCGCATTCGCTTTGCTTTGCTATCTCAACTATTTTCTTGATGTTGAGGTAGTTCTTCGGCTTGCCTATGTTGTAGGACTTGTCTGCGAACTTCACAACCAGGCTGTCTTTTTCTTCATCAGAATAAATTGCGATGCTTTCTATGCCCAGTTCGCGGCACGCTCTTATTATGCGCAGTGCTATCTCTCCCCTGTTTGCAATTAATATTCTCTTGAAGCTACCGTTGCCAAGTTTGGTATATGTTTTCTCCTTATCTCTGTTTATGCCGAATCCCCTCGTAAGTATTTCCAGAAATGACTTATTTGAGGGGTTGCCGAGTATTTCTTCTATCTGGGCTTCGTCGATATGCGGCAGCCTTTTCATGACATTGGTTGTTATAAAGCCGCCCATGCCGCCTATTTTTGATGAGTTAAAAATGCTTTTACCTGGCGTGATTATATGCTGCTTAATCAGCTCTTCAAAGTGCCTGTATAAGGCAGGAAACATCTCTTTGGTTTTTTTAGCAGAGCCTGCCAAGGCTATATACATACTCTCCAAAGGCTTCAAAGCCCTGTTGATGATGTCCAATACTAATTTGCGCCTCAAGCTCGCTGACTTGCTCACTAATTTTTTTCCCTTAAGCATACAGCATGCTTTTGCTTCTCTTTTTATAAAGATTTTTGTGTTTTCCAGTAATGGATATACTTTATAATAACTATTTTATTATATATATTAAAAAATATAATGGTAGAAAGTTATTTAAATTAAACCAAAGTTTAGAAACAAGCTAAAATGAGCCGGTTTAACGAGCTGAAAAACGCGGATGGCGGAATAAACGCAGATAACATCAAGAAGATTATACCCTATGACGAGCACTTTTTATTCATTGACCGGGTTATAAGCCTGACGAGTAGCAGTATAGTAGCTGAAAAGGATGTCACAGGCAAAGAGGATTTCCTTAAAGGCCATTTTGTAGGCTTTCCAATAATGCCAGGCGCTTTGACTGTTGAAGGTATGGGGCAGGCAGGCACTTTGCTTGTGAGAAACAATATCCCAAACCATCAGGAGAAGGATGTGCTTGCCTACAAGATGAAAGAAGTAAAATTCATGGCCCCTATACTGCCTGGGGATACTGCAAGGTTCGAGCTGGATTTGATAGCCCAGGATGAAAGAGGGGCGATTCTTCAGGGCAAGGCGTTTGTAAAAGACACTTTGGTGGCAGAGGCTTTGCTGATGCTGGCAATTGTAAACAGGGCAGAGTTCAGGTCAAAATTCGCGAGGTAGAGGGGTAAATTCTATGTACGTAAAAGGAGTTGGCATGACAAAGTTCGGGGCACAGACAGATACAAGCCAGGAGCTTGTCTATGAAGCTACAATGGAGGCGTTGGAAGACGCTAATTTTAATATGGAAGATATAGATGCTATTGTCTCATCAACTGTTGACAATGAAAGCAGTGGTGAAAGGCAGAGGGGGTTTTCCTCGATTTTAAGCAGCATGTTCAAAAAGAAGGTTCCCATACTAACATCATCTGCTGTCTGCGGCGGAGGAGGTTCAGCAATCTGGACAGCAAATAAAATGGGTTATGAGAATGTGCTTGTTGTTGGCTCTGAAAGGCTGCTGTCCAATAACACTGCAAATACAACAGACGAAATCCTTATGGCAGCTGAAAGATTGTATGAGCAGGCTGATGGACTGATTTTTCCTGCACAGAACGCCTTGGTTGCGCAACAGTACATGCTCAGGTATGGCGCTACAACAGATGATTTTGCATTGGTTGCTTTTAAAAACCACAGCAACGCTTATCTGAATCCAAAGGCAAGGTTTTACAAAAGGCAGGTTACATTAAAGCAGATAAAGAAGTCTCCTGTTGTTGCATCTCCATTAAGGCTTTTTGACTGCAGCTTGTCTGTCAATGGCGCTGCCGCAGCTATTCTGACAAAAGAAAAAACAGATATTGAGATAGCAGGCTCAAGCCTATATGTTGACAGGCTTTCAGCTTTTGAAAACGAGGACATGACTTCATGGCAAGCCAGCAAACTTGCCGCGGAAGAAGCTTACAAACAGGCAAATTTGTCTCCTAGTGATATCGATGTTGCTGAATTGCACGATGCCTTCACTCCTGTTGAGGTTATTTCCTATGAGGATTTGGGGTTTTGCAAAAAAGGAGAAGGCAAGTACATGATAAGGAAAGGCACAGTCAACTTAAATGGAAAGCTGCCTGTGAATACAAGCGGCGGGCTGAAGGCAAAAGGCCACCCGATAAGCGCAACAGGAATTGCACAGGTTTACGATCTTGCGAAGCAGATGCGAAAACAGGCTGGCGACAGGCAGGTTGATAATGTAAATTATGCGCTGGCACATAATATAGGCGGGGCAGGAAGCACAGTTACTGTGCATATCCTGAAGAAGGTGGGGGCATGATAATAAGGTGGATATGTGAAAAATGCAGCAAGAAATGGATTTACCCTATTGAAAAATGTGTTTACTGCAAAGGACCTGTAATCAAGCAGAAAGGCGCCAAGATAAGGGTTGCAGGCATTACAAAGGTTGCAATTCCCTCTCCCATGCACCCAATCATACCATATAATGTCCTGCTTCTTGAGGATGAGCACGGCAACAGGATGCCTAAAAAAACTATGAAGGATTACAAGATTGGAGATGATTATGTCGAGCAAAGAGCAAAGGGCAAAGATGCTGTTGCTGTTGTAAAAGTAAAGTATGATATTTATGAAGCGATTAAAGATGCTGTTGGGCTTTTGAACAGGATTGATTTGGGCAAAGACGACAAGATTTTAGTCAAGCCGAGCATTGTGGCTGCTGCTTATCCATATCAGGCTGTAAACACAAATCCAGATTTTCTGAATGCGCTGATTTTGGCTCTGCTGGAGCATGGGATTAGCAAAGAAAACATTATGATAGCGGAGCAGGCGCTAATCGGCTCGGATTCAATGGATGCTGCTTCAAAGGCAGGCATACTTGAAGTTTGCAAAAAGAATGACATAAGCTTTGCTGACATTTCAAAAGGCCCCTTTGAGGAGATTGAAAGCGACGGATACAAATTTAAGATTCTTAAGGAAACATTGAACAGGAAAATCATCAATGCCCCTATAATGAAGACAAACTCCCAGATTGGATTGTCAGGGGCAGTGGAAAACTTGTCAAGGCTTTGCGACGAGCCTACCCAGAGAAGGATGTACTTTGACAATATAGATGAGACACTGCCAAAGCTTGTTAATGCATTGAATGTGATTACAATAGCTGATGCAACAAGCGGAATGCAGGGGCAGGGTCCATTAACTCTTGGAGAGCCGGCTTTCCTTAACCTTGTTTATGCAGGCAGAAATCCAGCAATGCTTGATGCTGTTTTCTGCAAAGCATCCATGCTTGAAATCCCGCCTTACATAAAGCTAGGCAAAAATGCGATAAAAGATATTGAAATTGTCGGCAACGAGCTTGATGCATTAAAATACCCCATAAAAAAGCCGGTTGCAGAAGAAACCCCGCATCCTGACATCAAGGTTATTGACGGAAAAGCCTGCCCTGCATGCCTGAACGCAATGTTCAATGCAACATCAAGGCTTATTGGATTGAGGGGAGAACAGCTTAATCTTGTAATGGGCTCCGTGCTTTCAGGGGAAATGCTTGAAGGCAAAGAAAGGCTTGTTGCATATGGGGATTGCGCAATCAAAAGGCTTGATGAGATGAAGGTAAAGCCAATGGCACAGATAAGCGAAAAGACTGACATGATTGAGCAGATTGTACTTCTGAAAAAACTGCTTACATCAAA
>JAGVXS010000004.1 GCA_018303685.1 Candidatus Woesearchaeota archaeon | reverse complement strand
AAGACTTTTGGGATCTTAAAAATGCTTTGCATTTTTCCGATGCTCAAAAACTACACGTCAATAAGTGTAATTTTGTAGTGTCCAAAACCACGCTATGTTCATCATAATGTAATCATACCACCCGTTCATGACGGGTGGTTTTTGACAGGCGATTAAAACCGAAACCTTTATAAACACTTGTTCAATTATTTAAACATATGTTTAAGGAAATAAACACATTGAAGCTGTTTTTTGAGGCACCCGCTAAAGAGTTTAATGTGAGAGAGGTTGCAAGGCTGGCAAAAACAGCCCCTGCAACAGCAAGCAATAGGCTGAAGGAGTTTGCAAAGCAGTCAATATTAAAGCACAGGAAGGAAAGGATGCTTGACCTCTACAAAGCAGACCTGGAAAGCAGTTCCTACAGGGATTTAAAATTATACTGGACAATAAGAAAGCTGAGGGAATCGGGCCTGATTGAAAGCCTGAAAGAATTTTACCTAAAGCCAGCAGTAATATTATTTGGCTCATGCTCAAAAGGCATTGACACAGAAACAAGCGACATAGACATTGCCGTAATAAGCGAAAAAACAAAGGAATTCCCAGGCAGGGAAGAATACGGGAAAAAATTAAAGAGGGAAATCCAGCTGTTTGCCGTAAAAAGCCTGAAAGATCTCAGAAACGAGCATTTGATAAGCAATGTGCTCAATGGAATAATATTGGAAGGGGAGCTGATATGGACTTAAATGAATGCGAAAGAAAGGGATTTATAAAAAAAGCAGTTCCAAGCAAATCTTTGGCAAAATCCTTGCTGGAAGTTTCTGAAATAAAAGATAAAGCATTAGATTCTGCAAAGTTCGACGAGCTAAGCGTTAATGCGTATCTTCCAATGGCTTATGACGCTTTAAGGGAAGTGCTGGAGGCCCTCTGCATATTATACAGTTATAAAGTAACGAATCATGTTTGCCTGGGGGAGCTTCTCAAAAAGTTAGAGCCGGATTTTGATTACGCCAGCTTTGACAGGTTCAGATATGCAAGAAATGGCATAAATTATTACGGCAAGAAAGTTGATTTTCAGCAGGGCAAAGAGATTATCGGAAAAATCAGGCAAATGAGAAAAAACATAATGCTGAAAGTCAACGGCAAATTAAAAACAATATAAAACTGGCAAACAAGCTAATCTCCTTCTGCATCAGGCATTTTGATGATTATAAGCCGAAATTAGGTCCATGAACATGCTCTTTAATCAGATTTATAAGATAAGAAATAAAATCAAACAGCAAAAATAGCTATTCTCAAATCAAATATTTTTACTTCTTTCCAGCACCATACATCTGCCAGCTTAAATATCCTACCACAGCAACTGCAACATAGCTGTACCATACAGGCACGTCAAAGCCGCCTATGTTTGCTTCCCAGCTGAAAATGCTCCTCAGCAAATGCAGCAAGGCTATAATGCCGAAAATCACAGCTGCCAGTTTCAATAATTGGTTTTTGTTCATAAATTCGTCCATTATATTTGAAGTATTTAAATATTAGTAGTTTTTATAGCTTTGGACGGCAAGAATTACTTTCCTGAGCTGGGCTCCCATTATAGTATGCAGATGCTGGGAAGCGACGTATTTTTTATTTATTTTTTAAGTTGTTATGGGTTTTTATTTTATCCAACTCATTTAATTTTCTAAAACAGCAACCTTTAAATATATCCTTTAAACAGAATACCATTGAAAAATGGTAATCAGCCGCATAAAGAGATTCTTTGAAAGCCAGAGAAACAAGCTTGCAGAGCGCAGAAGGGAAAAGGAAAGCGCAGAGTCTTTCAAGGAAACTGAGGAAATGCGCAAGGCAGAGGAGATGAAAAGAGATGCCGACAGATTAGCCCAGCTCAAGCAGTACCAGACTGCAATCGAGGAATACAACAAAGCCCTGGAATTCTACCCTTACAAGGGCAATGAGCAGGACTTGTTCAAGAACGCAGCAGAATTCCTGTTCAAGTGCAATTACAACATGGCAGCCTGCCATTCCTACCTTGACAATTTTGACGCGGCAATAAGCTACTTCAACAATGCGCTGCAAATCCAGTCAGCAGAGGATGAAAACAAGGTAAGGGCTCTTATGGGGAAAGGAAGCACTTACTACAGGAAAAAATTGTTTATTGAAGGGCGCTATAGGGCAGGCGCTTACAGGATATCAATGGATACGGACTGGGAGGTAAGCGATAAGAAGATTGAGGAGTACAAAAAAGAGGACAGCAAGAAAAGCTACATAAAAATGGCTTACGAATGCTTTTCAAACGCGGCAGAGCTTGACAGGAGCCATGCAGAGGCATGGTACAGCAAGGGGCACATGGAAATCCTGATGAACAAGATAAAAGATGCAGTGCAGTCATTCGACAATGTGCTGAACATAAGCAAGGAATATGAAAATAAGGAAAACATACCGCTGTTTGACGAAATCAAAATGGAAAAGGGCATTTCCATAAAGGCATCTGAACTGATGGAAAGGGGGGAAAGCGCAGAGCCGACTTTCAAGACAAAAACAGGGCATCTGGTAAGGACAAGGGCTGAGGTGGAGATTGCAAACTTCCTGTTTGACAATAATCTGTTGTTTCAATATAACACAGTTGCAACATGGGCTGACAAGGATGATTTCAGGGCTTCATTCTACGTGCCGAAGCTTGACTTGTACATAGACCACCACCCTTACGATTACCTGAAAGAGTACCAGAAAGTCATGAAGGCAAAGATAAAGCAATATGAAAAGCACAAGAAAAAGCACATTTACATCACTTCCGAGGACGAGAAGAACATCGAAGAGGCTATAAAGCTGAAGATGAAGCCGTATATCATATTGTAATTTCATACCACAACCCACTGGACATCTGCCGGCGCAGGCTATTTAAAGGAGCTCTTCTAAAATTACAGCAGTCATGATAACCAATACATTCATCTTTTTGGAAAGAATAGGCAACAAGCTTGAGCAGAATATCTGGAAAAACGGAATATACAACTGGGACAATTTTTTAACAAAAAAATATATCAAAGGCCTGCCAAGGCGCAGGAAACTGTACTATGACAGGAAAATACTGAATGCAAGAAAAGCGTTGTACAATTTTGATTCAAGCTATTTCCTTGATTTGCTGCCTCAGCCGGAAATGTGGCGATTGTACGGCTTTTTTAAGGAAGATGCCGTTTTCCTGGACATTGAAACAACCGGCTTGAGCAAAAACAGCGATGACATAACTGTTTTCGGGCTTTATGACGGAATAAGCACAAAAATAATGATAAAAGGGATAAACCTTGATTACAATTCGCTGAAAAAAGAGCTGCAAAAATACAAGCTGATTGTTACCTTTAACGGCGCTTCTTTTGACCTGCCTTTCATTGAAAAAAGATACCCCAATTTACTGCCCAAAGTGCCTAACTTTGATGTGAGGTCAGTTACAGACAGGCTTGGCTTAAAAGGCGGCTTAAAAAATATCGAGAAATTGCTGGGAATAAAAAGAAATCCAATAATTGACAGATTTTATGGTGGTGATGCCTTAGCACTTTGGAGAATGTACAGGGCAACTGGCGATGATTATTATTTAAATTTATTAGTGGAATATAACGAATATGACATTATAAATCTGAAAATTGTTGCCGAGCATTGCGTGAAGAAGATGAAGGAAACAATTTTGAGCAGTTTTTAAAGAAGAACACTACCCAATAGTGAACAAAAGAAAGATTTAAAAATTACTCCCAATAATTCTATAATATGGCAACTGTGGCTATAGTTACCCCTGTTTATGCAACCTACTAAAATAGAAGGATTGATTTATTATACCAAACTATTAGAAGTGTAATTGATCAACAATGCTATGCTAGAACTGTCCATATTATAGTAGATGACTCATCTACTGTAGATATTCAATCTTTACTTAAACAATTCAAACAGCCTCAGATTAGGTATGTAAGAAGGGAAGTTTTGCCCACTGATTTCAGGACAGCATCGAACCCGCTGAATTATGGTATAGATCTATGCAAAACAGGTGAAGACGGATTATTGACTAAAGAAGAAGCAGAAAGTCTGCAAGGTATTACGTATATACATTCTGATGATATTCTCACTCCCGATAGTGTGGAAATTAGGTTCAGGCACCTAGGCAATGGCTTTGTTCATACTAGAATGGCTTTTTTTACTAATGATAGGGCTATTAGGTACATCAGAAATGGAAAAGATGCGAAAAATCCCGATAACATTAACTGGGCAGCAGGGTACAATTTTATTTTTAATGCACATACTATAATGTGGCGCCCGCAATTTTTACAATACTTAAAGGTATTTGTGAAAAGGAAATTTAACCAAGATGGTATTTTTGATCCTTTCATTGCAGATGGTGAAGATTTGGATATGTTTTTATCATCTGCTAGGGCCGCAATTGAAGGTGAATTTGATGTAAGGTATATCAATGAAGTAACTGTTTGGTACAGAAATCACCAGCAGTCAATGTCGGCAGCTAATGTTGGTACTGATTTTCATTTATCTCAGCAAAAGAGAATATCAGATAAGCACTTGCCTCTTGGAGGGAATTCACCAAGAAATACAAATGGTACTTCCCCTTGTTTAGAAGAATTAGTTTAATTATTCAATCACAACTTTGCTTCCGATGCTCTGCCCAGGCATTCCGGTCTCGAAAATAACCCTCAATGCGCCTGAGTTTCCGTGGGCGGATGCGATTTTTCCAGCCAGTACCTTGCCTGCAGAAGTCTTCCACTCAACCTTTTTGCCAACCAGCTTTGACGCCTTTTCCTTTGAGTCAATGCTGCTGATATGGATAATCATATGGTTGCCTTTCTTGACCCTTCTCGAGCCCCTGTAATTGACTATTGTCCCTTCCATGAGGAATCTGGAATAATGGCAGTTTTAAAAAGGTTTTTGTTTTTGTATATTCACGCTATGAAGATGTTGATAGCATATCCTCTATGCTTAAAAGGCTTACATTAGAATGGCTCTGCCTTAAAAAATCCACTAAATTGTCTTTCCCTTCTGTATCTTTTGAGCTTCTGAATCTTACAACAACAATTTCTCCATTGCTAGTCTCTGTATTCCCAGTAAAGGGCACTACTTCAATTTTTGAGCCATTATCACCTGTTACTTTCTTTATCCTATACCCAATGGGCTCTGAAGAAGGTTTCTCCAGCCTGTCTGGTATTGCAATATCCAACCTCCTTGAAGGGTATAAAAAATCAATGAATGCTTTTAATCCAACTAAGGGGGAGTATGCTTTCAAAACAACATGCTTATCGATTGTATATGCTGTCTTTGCAATATGCTTGAGTTCCCATTCCAGCCTATCTGGGTGGTAACGCATTAACCTGCCCACACCCCTGCCATTCGCTGAAATGTCTTTGAAATCATCCTTAAGAGTTGCATGGACACTACGCCTTGTCTGCGAGATTTTCACAAAATACCTCCTAATTTCCTCCTCTGCCTTTGAATAGCTACCACCATCCACTAAAGAATTAGCAATCTTGCCTATAAGCTCCTGCTGGGACTCTGGCTTTTCATGCAAAGATTTGATTGGAAGGATAAATCCAATCCCGCCGTATATTGTGGGAGGCAGCGAGAAAACTCCTTCTTTAGTAAATACTCCTCCACCGTAATGCATGGCGTATGAGGCGCCCTCGGTAAGCCCCTTTGGACTATTCAAGCTTGGATTCATATTTTCGTGGTAATTGCAGCGATTTTAAAAGATTTTTCATTTTTACTAGGTTAGGTCACAGCACATTCACCAAAATAATCGGAATCAGCAGGCAAGCCATCGAGTTGCTCCTTGAGACATCAACAATGTTTGGTATCAGCCCGATAAAAGTTGCAACTACCAAAATCAGCAAGCCGACAAGCCCGGAAAAATACAAAACCATCAATCCAATAAAGGCAATGATAAAAATGCTTAGCATGGAATAATTCAATTTATTCATTATTGAGGAAAATACCTTGCTTGTGTACAAAGTGAAAAATGTTGCAATCCCTCCTGCAATAAGGGCAACGGACATGAATAAAACAAGAACATTGAGGTTTATGTTCTGCAGCAATTGCTGCACCACAATAATCGAGCCGTTCCTTGCCTTAGAGATTGTAAAAAGTGTTATAAGCGACAAAATCATTGAAACTGTGTTGATGCCGCCGACCAAAACCAGATAGGCAAACACTTCTATTTTTCCCACAACCTGCCCTGCAATCACAGCAGCCTGCGCAGGCCCCAGGCCCGGAAATATAGAGACAAGCGAGCCTGAGAAAACTCCTGATGAAAGGGCCTTCGCCATGTCTTTTGCCTTTACTTTCACCATTTCCGTGGTTCTTTGGACTGGCAAACTGGTTTTTTGGGTCAGGCTCAAAAGCAGGACGCTGACGCCAAACAAGCCCGAAAGCATAGGAAGCAGCGGGTCTTTCAAATTAGGCATGTTAAAAACTATCAAGCCCAGAATACCCGACAAAGCCACTATAGCAAAAGCCCAGAATTTCTTGTTTATGCTTTCCTCCCTTAAAATCATGAAGACAACAACAGCAAGCAGAATCCAGCCAATGTAATCTTTGAGATAATCAAAAATTATCGGGACAATGAATATGAGCAATGGCGACAAAATAATTGTCAAAATCAGGCACAGCAGGCTCCCTATAACAGTCAGCTTTACCGCCTCGTACCCCATGCCTTCCAGAAGCATCCTGTGCGCAGGCAGCACAGCCAAGGCAGTGTCATCGGCAGGCGCTCCGAGATAAGTCGCGCTTATAAAGTCAGTAAAAGTATGTGTTATGGACATTGCTATTATGAAGGACGCAACAGCGATGACATTGGTGTAGCCCAAAAGAAAGGGCGAAATGCTGAGCAAAATCAATGCAACAAGATTTATGTGCAGGCCCGGAGTCAGCCCCGTAACAACTCCCATCAGGCAGCCAAGAACAATTGCAATTAATATTTCCAAAAACACTATCCGGTCACCCTTATTTTCTGGGCAATAATCTCATTCTTGCCTTTGTATTCCTGCACCTCTCCAGTAACTTCAATGCTGTCCCCGCTCTTTAATTTTAGATTGTCGTCATCTGTGAACAATACAACATTCACAGGATTCTGCTGGTTAACCTCTATGAAAACAACGCTTCCCCTGTCTGTTATCTTTGTTACAACGCCGTTCAGTTTCACGTCATCTCCTACGTTTTTGTTTAATATATTTGGCTTGTAGTCTTTTATCTCTATTTTGGTTGATATAAAATAAAGGGCAACTAGCCCCACTAAAGAGCAAATCAGCGCAATTTTCAGCAAAGTTGATTCTTTCATTTGATAAACATACAAATAATCACAAGCAGGTTTCCTTTATCACCTACACATATAAAGGACGCTCTCCTGATTTTTTAATTTATTTTATTATTGAATTTGTTTTTATTGTATTATTGGGCTTCGTAATTGAATTTGTATTTATTATTTCCTACTTTTTTATCCAATCTCTAATAGCAACCTTTAAAAATACCCAGACATATACGATATCGGGATGGTTGCCATTAAATTCAATTCAACAGCGGACATTAAAATACCAAAAAAGCTTATAGAGCAGGTTATAGGGCAGGACGAGGCAGTTGAAGTCATAAAGAAGTCTGCCCAGCAGAGAAGGCATGTTCTCTTAATAGGCGAGCCGGGCACAGGCAAGTCCATGCTTGGCTTGGCTCTGGCAGAGCTTTTGCCCATGGAAAAACTCACTGATACTATTGCATTTCCCAATCCAAATGATGAAAACGCTCCTTTGATAAGGACAGTTCCTGCAGGGCAGGGCAGGGATTTGGTTGCAAGGGCAAGATTGCAGAGCATGGCAGTGTTCAAGAACCAGAACATAATAGTGTTCATACTGGTGCTTATCGCCATGTTTGCCCCATGGTGGGTGCGCTCCTACTACAAAAGCGACATAATGTTTGCAGCCTTCTTTTTGGGCGGCATGGTATTCCTTGCATCGTTTGTCATTTTCATGAACTTGAGCAAAAGAGTCGAAACCAAGGTGAAAATCCCAAGAGTCATAGTTGACAATTTCAGGAAAAAACAGGCGCCTTTCAACGACGCAACAGGGGCACATGCAGGCGCATTGCTTGGAGATGTTTTGCACGACCCGTTCCAGTCAGGAGGCTTGGGAACACCAGCCCATGAAAGGGTTGTTGCAGGCATGATTCACAAATCCCATATGGGGGTGCTGTTTATTGACGAAATTGCGACATTGCAGCCAGCAACCCAGCAGGAATTATTGTCAGCGCTGCAGGAAAGAAAGTTTGCAATTACAGGGCAGAGCGAGAGAAGCGCAGGCGCGATGGTAAGGACAGAGCCTGTGCCATGCGACTTTGTGCTTGTGGCAGCAGGAAATTATGAGACAATAAAGCACATGCATCCTGCGCTGAGGAGCAGAATCAGCGGCTATGGCTATGAGATTTACATGAAGGAAACAATTCCTGACACAGAGGAGAACAGGAACAAGGTTGCAGTCTTTGTCGCGCAGGAAGTTGTAAAGGACAAGAAAATTCCGCATTTCAGCAGGGAAGCTGTTGAAGCCATTGTTGAGGAAGCAAGAAGAAGGGCAAACAGAAAGGGGCATCTTACCTTGAGATTAAGGGAGTTAGGCGGCTTGATAAGGGCAGCTGGCGACATGGCTGTGGAAGACAAGGCAAAGCTTGTCATGAAGAAACACGTTAGTGGGGCTAAAAAGATTGCAAGGACACTTGAGCAGCAGCTTGCCGACAAGTACATCGAGCAGAAGAAAGAATATGAGGTCATTGTCACTTCAGGAAAAAGGGTTGGGAGGGTTAATGGGCTGGCTGTTATCGGAGTTACTCCTCCCTATTCAGGCATTATACTGCCGATTGAGGCAGAGGTTACTCCCGGAGGGAAGGAAAGCGAGATTATTGCAACAGGCAAGCTTGGAGACATTGCAAAAGAGGCTATAAAGAACGTAACCGCAATCATCAAAAAATATTTCGGAGAAGACCTAAAAGAGACTTACGATATTTATGTCCAGTTCCTGCAGACTTATGAGGGCGTTGAGGGTGATTCTGCAAGCATCGCTGTCGCTACATCAGTCATTTCCGCATTCAAGAAAATTCCAATAAAGCAGGATTTTGCGATGACAGGCTCTCTGAGCGTCAGGGGGGAGGTTCTGCCAATCGGCGGAGTGACTGCAAAGGTTGAGGCTGCCATTGAGGCAGGCATCAAGAATGTTGTAGTTCCAAAAACAAACCTCAAGGATATAATAATCGACAAGGACAAGGTAAACAAAATAAGAATCATTCCAGTCGAGACGATACAGGATGTGCTTAAAGTTGTGCTTGATTGGCATGGAAAGCAGAGAATCTACAGGCAGATTGTGAGTGCGGATTGAGAATCATTAATTTTTTAAACATCGGAATTCCACTATTCTCTGAATAGTGGTTTAGTGAACTAAACCAAATATATTGCTGGAATTCCGAGTGTGCTCAAAAATCACTATAGTCTTTGAGCAAAATAATGAAACATAGTTTCATGCCACCAATCTCTGACTGGTGGTTTTTGACAAATCATTACTACTTATTACATACAAAGAAAAAATCATCAGAATTGTTTATATATTGAGTTTTTCGTGCAAATTCCAGTTGAAGCTGGAAAAACCTCTCTTTGTTGATTTTTTTTAACACATCTTCCGAATTAAAATATTTTCCCAATAAGTTGAATATGCCCAGTACACTTAGGTTCCTAAAACCCGCTGTATAAAGTGCAGAGCTTAATTCTTCTCGCGTAAAATCGTGGGTTACATGACCATGTGCAATATCGCCCCATTGGATGTGCCTATTCCCTGTTTCCATACTCTCCACAAAGGTTTCTAAATTGCCCTCTTTCATCTCTTGGCTGGCTGCATATGCAAATAGGTTGTTTACAGAACCTATAAAAGTCCCATTTGGTTTCAGAATTCTATTGACTTCAGCTATCGCCCTAACGTGATCCTCACAATAATTCAACACACTGTTGATACATATTGCCGAATCAAAAGAGTCAGAAGCAATAGCGTCCAAGTTAACAACAGAACCCTTTTGATATTCTAATCGTACTTTTTGTTCATTTGCAATTTTTTGGGCGGCAGCAAGCATTCTTTCTGAAATATCATATATTGTGACATCATACCCTGATGCAGCAAGAGGTATGGCAAACCTTCCAACACCACCACCCAAATCTAAAACTTTAATTGATGGTTTGGGCAGGAAATAAAAAATAAAATATTCCAATATTTCATCACAGAAGCGTCCCTCATGCAAGGCATGATAATCATCACCAATAGCGTCGTAAAAAGCCTTAACTGTTTCTTCTCTTTGCACTAAATCTTTTGGTTCTACTATTCTTGTCGCTATTTTTAAAGGTCTATAGTTAGTCATGTTGCTTATTTTGGATAGCAAATTCTTTCAGGCTTTTACCCAGCCTTCCATAAGTGTCTTCACTATAAGCGTATGTAAGAGGGGAACCACCAGAATGAAGTATAAGTACCTTCGTTCCTTTCCTGATTGTTCCGTCCCTTGCGTGGGTTAAAAATGCATCAGCCATTTTTGCAGTATATACTGGCTCAAGCAGGATGGCCCCTTTCTCGGCAAAATATTTGATTGCTTTGGCCCCTCCTTCTGTTGGCAAGCCATAGCCTTCTCCAACGAATTCTGGATAGTTCACAATATCGTCACCGGTTACGCGCACTTTTTCCTCAAGCGTCTCTGCAGTTGAATTAACCTGCTTGCTTATTATGCCTTGTGCGTCCCAGGGTATCTCCCTCACACCAACAATCTTGATATCAGGATTAATCAACTTTGTGCCCAATAAAAAACCCGACTGTGTTGGTCCGCAGCTGACAACGTATATAAGAGACGGAATTTCACCTTGAACATCCAATTGCTCATATGTATTTAGGAAAAGCTCCAGCATTCCCAGGCAGCTTAAGGCATCCACTTTTTCTCTTTCAAATAAGTAAGGCCTCTCTCCGTTTATCTTACTGAGTTCACCATACCATTCCTTTTTCAGCCCGTCAATTTCTGGACCTAATTCAGCTGTTACCCATCTTATATCGGCGCCATACAACTGATCAGTATATAAGTTCCCCCTGTCTGACAAATCATTAGGAAGTTGTTTTCGCAGTACAAGGTGCGTTTTCAAGCCATATTTTGTAGAGGCTGCGGTAACCATTGCACATTGGTTAGATTGTGAAGGGCCACCATGAATTACACTGATATAACCATTTGCTATAATATCTCCAAATACATACTCCAGAGCATGTGCGTAATGCCCTCCCGGGGGCACCCCATTCAGATATTCCTTTTTGACAAATACCTCTATTTCCAAATCATCAGAAATTCTTTCCAGACGGACTATAGGTGTTAAGAAAGTGTCTAGGCAAACTTTTGGAAACCTATTAAGTTTGGTCCTCAATTCTTCTATTTTAACACTTTTTTCTTTATTCATAGTTTCACCACCATACCACGTCTTGCATCCATGTATCGCAACACTTTCTCTGTTGCAAGAACAATATCGTCTAAATCAGTCTTTGCCAATGTTGGGGAAAGTGGAATATCCATAACATTTTCCAAATATTTTACCGTATTTGGCAGTAATTTCTTGCGCTCGCTTACATCTAATTCAGGAAACAAAAAATTCCAATCCCAAAAGCGGCGTATATTTTTTCTGTTTGTATCTCCAAACACAAGACAGCTTATTCCCTCAGCCCTTAATGCATTGGAAAAGTAAAGTGCTTCATCAAGTGTAAATTCAGGCAGACTGAATAAAAGAGAATCGCCTATAATACTCTCCTGTTCCAAGGATTTGCGAATAGAAATTTTTGGATTTTTGGACAATTGTTTTATTAAATAAGAATAGTTACTTGAAAGCTTTTTTAGTCTTGCTGGCAATTTTTTCAGTTGGGAATAAGCTAATGCCCCTCTCAGATTGTCCATCCTGAAGCTGTAGACAGGATAGTCACGATCGTCCAAATCTGGGTGCCGTGAATCAAAGTGGCTCTTCCATCTTCCCTCGTAAGCTCCAGATAAGATGGCAGATTTTGCAAACAATCTGTCGTCATTAGTTACCAATAAGCCACCCTCACCAGTATTGCACCCTTTATCTGACTGCATACTGAAAGCGCCAAAGTGCCCATAAGTTCCCAAATATCTTCCTTTGTATTTCAGACCCATGGCTTGAACCACATCCTCTATTACACTCAAACCCCTTTGATAGGCAAATTCCGCAATAGCCTCCATGTCGCTTGCTGAACCCCTCATGTGTACAGGGATAACCGCTTTCATTTTAGGATTATATTTTTTTTCAAGGTCTCTTATGTCAAAGTTTAGATTTTCATCAACTTCGACCAAGACTGGTTTGGCACCCGCAAGAATTACCGCGCTTGGGGTTGCCGCAAATGTGAATCCAGGCAAAGCAACTTCGTCGTCTTGTTTTAAATCCAAACTTATCAAGGCTAAGGTTATTGCTGCCGTGCCGCTTGACACCGCCAGCGCATACTTAACATTGAAGAATTTTTCCGCACTTTTTTCAAATTTACCGACATGCGTTTGCTCCAGAGGTCTGTAATCATAACGAAAAAGTAGCTTTGATTTCAAAGCTTCGACAACTAGCTTTTCATCTTCCTTATCAAGAATTACATCCCCTTTGTCATAAGTAGGCCAAGGTTTTGGACGAGTTGGTACACCCCCCTCTATTGCCGGTCTCATCATGATTTTAGAAATCCATAGAGTATATAAGATTTTCTACTGTCTAGGGAGAAAAATAAATTTGCCCAGTACAAAGTCAAAGATAATAAAAATCAAATTTAATTTCTCCACTTCACAACCACATCATCCGTCCTTTCATATGGTTTTATATCAATTTTATCATAATCTTTTGTTGCTTGTTTTCTCTGCAAAATGCCAAGCCATGCAATCATAAGCCCGTTATCTACCATAACTTCATTCGGCGGAGCGAAAAACTTGCCGTTTCTTTCACTGCACATTATCGTGCACATCTCCCTTAATCTGTTATTGCAGCCAACTCCGCCGCCAATAACCAGCTCATTCTTATTGCAGTGAGCCATTGCCCTTTCAGAAACCTCAACAAGCATTGCAAAGACTGTCTCCTGCAAAGAAAATGCCAAATCTTCAACAGAATATTTTTTTGAATCGTATTTTTGTTTCAGATTAGTCAAAATTCCTGAGAATGAAACATCCATGCCCTTGACGACATAAGGCAGTTCAATGTAGTTTTTTCCGTTCAACGCCAATTTCTCAATTTTTGGCCCGCCTGGAAATCCCAAGCCGATGTATCTTGCAAATGAGTCAATAAAATTTCCAACCCCCTGGTCCAAAGTTTCTCCAAAAACCCTGTATTTGCCACCCTCGTAAGCAATGACTTGGGTGTTTGCTCCGCTTGGATACAATAAAACAGGGTCTTTTGCCTTTGTCAACAGCTTGCCGATTTCAAGATGCGCAATGCAGTGGTTTACTCCAATAATTGGGACATTTAATTTTTTCGCCAATTCTGTTGACTTTCTTAGTCCGACCAATAAGCATGGCGCCAATCCCGGCCCTTGAGAGAAAGAAACCAAACCAATCTCATCAAGCTTTAAATTTGCAGCTTTCAATGCATCTTCAACAACCCTGTCTTTTGCATTCTCGTGATGCAGTTTTGCCTCGCTCGGATGAATTCCTCCAGATTCTGTCTTGTACGCATCCGTAACATTGGCGTAGATTTTTCCTTTATCATCAATTATTCCGCAGCCGAAAGTGTGCGCTGTTGATTCTATGCCCAGGGATATCATAGAACAAAAGAATACAATTTTTAATAAAAAGGTTTCTGATATCAGTTACTTGGACTTATCTAACATAAATAACATATGTCTTCGCAATCTTATCATGCAGTCCCTGCTTCTTCTCTGTAAAAGCTATCATGATATACCCAATTCCCAATATGACTGCAGATAATATTTTTCCTATATACCTTAGTATTGCCATGGGAATCCCAATATAATTACCTTTATCGTTCACAATCCTCAAGCCAAGGATTAATTTTCCAGGAGTACCGCCCTTAATTCCATCCAAATAAACTGTCAATACAATTGCGCCCAGCTCTATTACATAAACAAGGGACGAAACTCCAGTTGCGAATACCAATCCTACTTGCAGTATGAATGCAGGCACGCCTATAATAATTACGTCAAGTATTGCAGCCAGAAACCTTATCCAAAATCCACCATAATGTGGGTTCTTCACATCCACCATTTTATTCACCTCGAGGTTTTTTAAAATAGATGTATGAATAGAATAAAAACATTGTTTGAAATGCACTTACAACTGCCCATATAACTATAAAAAAAAGTATAAGCATTATAAGAATTGACGAGGTAATAAAACTTTCCGACAGAAATAGGTTGTAAAAACTTTCATACAGTGGACTGAATCCGATGCTGCCTGTCAAAGTACTAATACCATAAATAATGCCAAAGACAATTAAGAGTTGCCTAAAGCTGCCCTTGGTCATGGCAAATGCTTTAGTTATTGATTCCTTAATTGAAGCATTTTCATAAAATAACAATGGGTAAACAAAAAGAAGCCTTATTGCCATAAGAATTATGTAGTAAAATAGGAATACAATGAAACCGATTATGGCTAGTAGTCCTATCCATCGGTTTATACCTAATAGGAAGAATGCCGCACCTCCTATCAGCACTAATGGCAGGATAAATATTATCGCCACTAGGATTGTTACCCCAATGAGCCTTAAAAAGAATTTATTGGCAATGGACGTTACATTGCCGTAAGTAATTTTCACTTTTTTAGTTGAGAGCATTACGGCGGCATAAGAAGCGCAAGACAAGTAAATAGAAAGGAGAATTCCAATAATGATTAAGGATACACCAAAAATTATGTTTCTTGTATTCATAAGTTCGAGAAAGTCATCGAACACCCCATTATTTTCTAAGTAATCAACTAAACCTTCCCTATATTCTCCTCTTCCTGTAAAAAAGCTCAAAGCTTCAACAGTATAATTCGTATCACTCAGATTATAGTTATTAAAAACATATTCAGATTTCGCTTCGTAATACTGCTCAGCAAGGTTAACTGCTTTGTTCAATACAGCGATTGTGCCGGAAATCTGCAGATATAGAAAAACTAGGATTATTAGAACAACGGTAGAAATCGCAAATGGTGCTATGACAATCTTATTTTTCTTCAAAGTATCAAAGCTTGCAGTAAATGCTGCTTTTGCATCCATCCTCCTTTCTTTGGAGTCATAATATATAAATTTATTGTAGAAAAAATAAAAACCATAGTCACTACACTTCGTTTCGTTCCTAGCTTTTATTTTCTTAGAAATGTAACTAGTAATATAGATTTTAAACGTTAGAATTAAAGGTAGAAAATAAAACCATGCATAGGCTTGATCCTGCAATTAAACTAGAGGTATGGACTGTTAGTGAGCGCATGCTGAACATCTCGCCGAAGCTTGATGCTTACACACCGCTTCTATCAAACTCGTGTTTTACAAGTGTCCTATGAT
>JAGVXS010000079.1 GCA_018303685.1 Candidatus Woesearchaeota archaeon | reverse complement strand
AGATAATTATATTCCTTGTTTATTTCCTTGCACTCTTCAATCAGCTTGTAAGTATGCTCGACTATGTCAATTTCCTGATTCCTGACTTTTTCAATGAATTCTCTAATGATCATTTTTATCCTTAAGCTGAGTTGCTACAGCTAAACCGAATAGTGAAATGAAAAACATAATTAGAAACAATACCCTAAAACCGAAAATCTTCGCCAGAAAAGCGCCAGTTAAAGCTGCAATACCGCCTGCAATATACATCAAACCTTCCCAAGTTGCCCATTGGGATGCAAATTTCCCTTTTTCCAGATATTTTGTATAAAAGGAGTCTCTTGCAGGCACTAATATCATTGTTCCTGTACCAAAAATAACCTGCACCATGAATAACTGCAAAGTGTTCTCAATAAAAAAATAACCCAGAAACCCAAGACTTATAAAAGAATAACCTAAAATGATAAATGGCTTATCTTTTTTGAATTTATCCTCTATTTTTCCCATCAAAAGAATTCCGAATCCGGAAATTAGCATGAATATTGATAATGCAGAGCCCGCTGCTAATATATCACCTCCTATTTTTACCACGTAAATTGCATATAGCGGGCTTAACATTTGTGCTGCAAATATAAATGATAAATACATGGTCAAAAACAATTTGTTTTGCTTGTGCATTTATACCGCCTTTTTGATAATCATTGCTTATCACTTATTGTGACTTTGTTCATCCTGTCGCCAACTTTTATTTTCCCGACAACATCAATTCCATGTATAACCTTTCCGAAAACGGCGTACTGCCCGTCAAGGAACGGAGTTTCTGCCAAAGTTATGTAAAATTGGGATGTTGCGCTGTTGGGGTCCTGCGTTCGAGCCATTGCCAATGCGCCTTTTACGTGCTTTAATTCCGGGTTAATCTCGAGAGGGATTGTTTTTCCAGAGCCGCCTGTACCATCACCATTAGGATCGCCACCCTGCACTACAAAGCCCAGCTCAACCCTGTGAAATGTTAATCCGTTATAAAATCCAGAATTTGCCAAGTCAATGAAATTTTTTGCCGTTATAGGGGCCTGCTTTACATAAAGCTCTGCTTTAACTGCTCCTTTATCAGTCTCTATTGTTGCATATCTAACCATATGGATATTCTCGCTGTTTTGCTTGTTTTTTGTTTGTGATTTGTTGCACGCTGTTGCTAAAATAAATATAAAAAATAATAAAATCAGATATTTTTTCATCTAAACAGCCCTCGGGCCCTTGAAATAGCCGTCTTTCTTGTGTTCTGTCAATGACAAGGCATCATCCTGAGAAAGGCACTTTTCTTCCCTGTCTTCGCGCATGACATTCTTCAATTCAACAGGCTGGAAGCTTGGCTTAACCCCTTCTGTATCAATTTCCTTCAATTTTGAAAAGAACTCTAATGCCTCTTTCAGCTGCGGCAGGAATTTATTTGTTTCCTCCTCATTCAGCTTAAGCCTTGCAACCTCAGCAACGTGCTCCAAAAGCTTCCTGTCAACTTCCATAGAACAAGCATATTGAGGCATTATTTATATATATTTTGCCTACAGCCCAAATGCCTTCTCAAACTCCCTCATTTCCCTCAGTTTTTGCAGGAATTCATGCCCCTTGTCGGTAATGATTACATAATCATAGTTGTTTTTCTTGACTTTTTTTATCAAGTCTTTCTGCACCAGGTCGTCAATATAAGTCTTCATCTGCCCATGAGACATATTTGACTTGTACATCAGATGAGTCGGCTTTATCTGCCCCCCTTTGCCGACTATGGAAGAGAGCATGTCCCCTATGATGTCAACCCTTGTTCTTTTCCCTTCCATATTTTAGCACCGTCACGAAGGCTACTAATAATATAATATATCCTATAAGCTGTATTATTTCCCCTACAACATAAAAATGTTTTGTAAAATTCACAAACATGAAGAAAATCTGGCTTATCGCTATTATGCCGAAGCTCACTGCAAGAAATTTTGTTGCCTGGTGCTTGTTCCTTTTGTATCTTCTGTAATAGTGCATAGTTATGCTGCTCAATAGGATAAATGAGGCGAAGTAAAATACATAGTAAGAAAACGGGCTGAGGCTGAAATAGGTGGCTATTGCCATGAAATAAAGCATAAGGAATATGTTAAGCTTTGACTGCTTTTCATGCACTGAGTAAAGGGCGTAGAATCCCGAGAGGGCGAACAGCCTGTAAAGGAAAAATCCTATGAAGAACAATATCTCAGACACCCTTATTTTCTGGTATGTAATGGTAAATAGCCCTATTGTTGCTGTTTCCAGCACCTTGTTGTAAACTGTAAAGTTTGTAAGTATCTTTGCCAGATACGAGAATGAAATAAGGTAGAATGAAAGGGCAAGATAAAGGTAGTTCTTGTTCCTGTTCAGCTTGTAGTACCTTGTGCTGAAAACAGCTATGAGCACAAGGACAAACACCCCTATGGCGTCAATGAAAATATCCTTCCCCCAAAACCATTTCGGGCTGAAAACAAACTGCACCATGCATACAGCTCTAAATACTTGCTTTATAAAGCTTATGAAAGATGCTTTCAGAAGTAATGTTCACATGGTATATAAACATGGCTCTATTCTTTTTTGGAATCTAACCAATAGCGAGGTGATGCACGAAGGCTATTGAAATCCATCTTTGCCCCGGGTTTATCACTCCTCAAGCCCGGGGCAACACCTCCATTTATCTTACAAGTTCCCTTCTTCTTATCTTTGAAACCAATCTTTCAAGAGTGTCAATTTTTCTCATCAGTTCAAGCTTTTCCCTGTCCATTTCCATTAAATGACGGGCAAACTTTGTAAGCTCGAAATCTTCCTTTTTGATGCTTTTGCTTATTTCCACGAATTTGCCGATTTCTTCGGTTGTCAAATTCAATCTTGACAGGATTTCAGCAACCTTTTTTCTTATTTCATTGTAGTCTTCAACATCTTTCTTCAGGCTTTCCCTGTTGACTTCCAAGTCTTTTTGGAGCTCTTCCTCAAACTTGTCAAGTATTTTTCTTTGCAATTGCCCTTTCAAAAGCTTGAATTCCACCAGTTCCTTTCCAAAGTCTTCCCTCAGGTTTTTTATTATACTTAGATTTTCTTTAAAGTTATGCAGGAATTCTTTCTGTTCCTTTTTTGTCTCAATCAAATCGTTTTTTAATGATTCCAATTGCACTTTTAAATCAGAAATAAGCTTGTTGTTTTCTTCTATATTCTTATTTATAATATCAATGTCCTCTTTTACCTTCATCAAGTCTTTTATTCTCTGAAGCATGGATAAAGTGAGTTTAATTGTATTTATAACCTTTTCTTTTTCAGCAAGCAATCCCTTAGCTTCAAAACAGCCCTTCGCCTGAATTTTTTTAACTCTTTGTAATTTTCCATCTCTCCATAAGTCTTGTTGCTGCCCTCTGGAATGAAAATAGGGTCGTGCCCAAAGCCAAAACTGCCTTTTATGCTTTCTGCAACCTTGCCTTTTTCCTCTCCAAGAAAGCTTACTGCCTTTTTATTCGGCTCGCAATAGGCAACAGCGCTTTTGTAAGTGCAATTCCTGTTTTTTATGCCTTTCATCAGCTTTATAATTCCTTTTAACCCGATTCTTTTATGAATGTAGGCAGAGCACGTGCCTGGAAAATCATTCAACGCTTCAATAAATAATCCGGAATCCTCTACTACTACCACTTTTTATTGTCGCTTCTCAGCTCAGGATAAGAAATTTTTATATGGTTTACTTTGATTTTCGGCTCTAGAATCTGTTTGAATTCCTTTACTTTGTTGAGGTTGGAGGTTACGAAATTTATAATCATTTCCCAAACTCCCCAACCACAGGATTAACAACTTTAACCAAGTCCTTTGCCTTCATCTTGATGCTTTTTGTGTGAGTGCCTGCGTTGAATGCGATAACATCATTCTGCACAATGCTTTTGTCAAAATAGACCTTCAGGTCAAACAAATTTCCGAATGGCGGAACGCTTCCAATGTTGCATCCAGTTACTTTTCTTACTTCCTTTGCATTTGCAAGCTCAATCTTTTTAAACAATGTCAGTTTCTGCAGTTTCTCAATGTCCAATTCTTTTGCCCCTGACACAACTGCCTGTATAAACCCTTCCTCGGTCTTGCATATCAAGGCTTTTGTGCCCTGCTCGAGTTTTGTACCTCTAACTTCAGCAGCTTCCTTGCTTGTAAAAACTGGGCGATGCTCAAGCACTTCATATTCAATCTTTTCCCTGTTCAGAACATCAATTATCTTATCCAAAACAACATTTCTCGTGTCTTTTGCAAAATCAAGCTTTATATGAAGCTCCTGTAGCTGCTTTTCAGAAGCCTCGTTTGGAGAGCCGTCCATCGGGTTTTCTGCTGCCTTGTTTTTCGGAAAAGCAATAACCTCCCTTATGTCATGTATGCCCTGCATCAATGCAGCCAGCCTGTCAAATCCCAAGCCAAATCCTGCATGCCTTGGCGCTCCATACTTATAAGCCTCGAGCAAAAACCCGAACTTATCCTTTGTTTCAGCCTCGGACATTCCTGTGACTTTGAAAGCCCTCATCTGAAGTTCTGGTATGTTGTTCCGTACAGAGCCCGAGAAAAGCTCAGAGCCGTTCATTACAAAGTCATACTGGTAAGAAACAACCCTGCCGGGTTCTTTTTCAAGGTATTCCCAGCATTCCTCTTTGGGCATTGTGAAAGGGTTGTGGCAAAAGTCCCATTTCTGCTCGTCTTCATTCCACTCAAACATCGGGAAATCTGTTATAAAGCAGAAGCCAAAATCATCCTCTTTTATTAAATTCAACGAACCTGCCAATTTCAGCCTGATTTTTGACAGCACATCATTCACAATTTTTGGGCTGTCTGCTGCAAAAAGCAGCAAGTCTCCCATTTTTGCATTTATTTTTTCAACAAGCTCTTTCTGCACTTTTTCAGGAAAAAACTTTGCAATGTTGCTTTCAAGCGCTTTATCCTTCCCTACTTTCATCCACGCCAATCCCTGAGCGCCGTTCTGCTTTGCAAACTCTATAAGCTCGTCAATCTGGTTCCTGCTCATCTTTTCACCGCAGCCTTCTGCATTCAATGCCTTTACAATGCCGCCTTTTTTAATGACATCCAGAAAAACCTTGAATTCCGAATTTTTCATTATTTCTGTCACTGTGCAGCATTCCATACCCAATCTTATGTCCGGCTTGTCAGTGCAGTATTTTTCCATTGCATCGTTATAAGCAATCCTCCTGAAAGGCGTTTTCACGTCTTTATTAAGCAGTTTCCTGAAAGCATCCTTGATTAAGCCCTCTGTAAGATGAAAAATATCATCAGCATCAACAAATGACATCTCCAAGTCAAGCTGTGTGTGCTCCGGCTGCCTGTCTGCCCTTAAGTCTTCGTCCCTCAGGCATCTTGCTATTTGGTAGTACCTGTCAAACCCTGCAATCATCAGAATCTGCTTGTAAATCTGCGGGCTTTGTGGCAATGAATAGAACTTTCCGGGATGAAGCCTGCTAGGCACCAGATAGTCTCTAGCTCCTTCAGGAGTTGTCTTAATCAGCATTGGCGTCTCAATCTCAATAAATCCATGCTCATTCAGGTACTGCCTTATTGCAGCTGCAAGATGGTGCCTGAACATGAGCTGTTTTTGCATCTTTGGCTTTCTTAAGTCAAGGTATCGGTACTTCAAGCGCATTTCCTCAGAAGCCTCAATCCTGTCATCAATCTCAATAGGGGGGGTTTCTGCCCTGTTTATGCCTAGAACTTTATCGACAAGAACCTCGATATTTCCTGTTACAAGCCTTTCATTTTCCATGCCTTTGGGCCTTTTCCTTACGTGCCCTTCAACTATGACCACATCCTCCCTTCTCAAAGTTTCAGCGGTTTTGTGGCTTTGCATGTCATGGCTTGGGTCAAAAACAACTTGTGTAATGCCGTACCTGTCCCTCAAGTCAATGAAAATGACCCCTCCATGATCCCTTCTTGTAGAGCACCACCCGGCCAAAGCAACCTTCTTGTTGATATCCTTGTCTGTCAGCTCACAGCAAGTATGGGTTCTTTTCATAGAATTATGGATTTAAAGAAGTTATTTAAATTTATTGGAGTTTTAAAGCGCTATTTGTTTTCTCTTGATATGCTGTAAAAAGATATTCTGTTCAATAAAATCAGGGAATATAAGACTATGTAGAAAATGGCAATAGAGGCGTGCTTGAAGTAGGCGTAAGCGCTCAGGTACAGGATATAATTTTTTGAGCCAATAATCCTTATCAAATAACCGCTGCCAAGGAACAAGAGCCACAATGCGAGCGCGAACAAAATCATAGCCAGTATTGTTCCCCTGTAGATTTTTATTTTTGTGAACGTGATTTTAAAGCTTTTTTTAAGGGCGGTTTTTATTGAAGAACCTTCATAAAAAAATGAATGGGACATGTTTATTATGACATACGATAGCAGCGAGGGAATGGAAAATAGGGCATACACGTTGTTGCCCAGCAAAACCCAGTAAGGCGATGCCAGAAAAACAAAAAAATATATCTGGTAAGGCCCCTTTATATTTGCAAATATAAAAAACAAAATTATTGCCGCGGCAAAAAAAATGCCTGCAATAATCACATTCAGCAGATAAAATCTTCCCAGCTTTTTGAATGAGAAGTCAGTCTTCTCAAACAAGGACTTTGTAAAGTCCAGGATGATGTATTTAAAGAATGAATAAACAAACAATATTATTAAAAAATAAACCAATGAGGAAACAATGAAAACAGCTACAGATGAAGGAGTTGGGACAGGGCTTTTCATGCTTCCTGCCGCATACCTAAACAGGTTGTTCAATGCCAAAGCCGAAATTAAAAACAATACATCAAAAAGAACCATCAATCCTGCTTTGCTCGGGCTGGATTT
>JAGVXS010000003.1 GCA_018303685.1 Candidatus Woesearchaeota archaeon | reverse complement strand
GCAAATTAACAGTTGCTGGTACATTCAATGCTTCTGGAAGTTCAACGGGTCCAGGTTTATATGTTGATAGTTCAGGCAACGTCGGCATCGGGACGACGAGTCCGGCAGAATTATTGAGTGTCAATGGAGGGAACTTTAGTGTTAGGGCATCTGGCATTCCCACAGCACTTTTTAAAGGCACATCAAATAATGTTTTGGTGCGCATTGAATCAACCAGTGGCAATAACGCCGAGCTTAATATAGGGGACCAATCTTCAACAACAATACACTTGGACGCATTTGGAACTGTATATTTTAATCCATCAGGCAACATAGGCATAAAACACACAGCCCCAACAGAAGCTTTGGTTGTAGTAGGCAACGCCAACATTACTGGCACTTTATACAAGGGCACATCTGCATACACCAACCCAGACATTGCAGAAAAGATTCCGTCAACTCAATTATTGGAAGAAGGAGATTTGGTTGTTGCTGATGAAACATTGGACAATCATGTTCTGAAGTCCAATAAGCCTTACCAGAATGTTGTTGGAGTTGTTAGCCCGAATGCTTCTTTAGTTATTGGCAACTGGAGGGGTGGGTTTGACGGGTATGCTGTTGCTTTGTTGGGAAGGGTTGCTGTCAAAGTTTCATTAGAGAATGGAGCTATTAAGAGAGGGGATGCCTTGGCTGCCTCCTCAAAGGAAGGGTATGCAATGAAAGCCACCCAATCAGGAAGGATTATTGGCTTTGCTTTGGAAGATTATGATGAAGGCAAGAAGCCAATTGAATTAGAGGGAACTAAAACAGAGCAGTTTAAGGCCAGAAGATTAAGGGATGAAGGTGTTAAGAAGCTTAAAGAGAAGGCTAAAGAGGTTATTGGGAATGAAAGCGAAATTGACAATATAGAAACAAAAGAGGATTTGGAAGGATTATTGGCAGGAGACAATCTGATAACCGGCAATGCAGTTGCTGAAGAGGTGTTTGAGGAAGTGGATGAATTGGAAAAAGAGGCTAAGGAGATTGAAAGCAATGCTACCCCTAAGATACTGATTGTTTTAAGCCCGGGGTGGCATGGAAGTGAAGAAGCACAAACATCAACACAGCAGCCATTGCTGCAGCAGCCTTTCACAAGAATCAGCGAGGTAAACGGCTCTGTAATCATAAGGATTGGGTAAAAATCAGTTAATTATTTAAACTTTAAAATGTTTTAAATTTTGAAGAATGCAAAATGCAACCTAAAAAAACTAGAATTATAAGAAGCATCCAAAGCAAGGTTGTTCCTACCCTAAAAAGGAACGGAGTTGTAAGGGCGGGCATATTCGGCTCTTATGCACGAGGGGAATTTACCAAGAAATCCGATATAGATATAGTGATACAACCCCCAAAAGGGATAGGATTTGGGTTTGCTGGCATAGAATTGGAATTGGAAAAGAAGCTAAAGAAAAAGGTGGATTTGCTTACCTATAATTCAATTCATCCGCTGCTTAAAAGCAGAATTCTGAAGGAAGAGGTAAAAATATTATGAAAAAGGAGCCTCTAATTTTCATTGAACATATTTTAGAGAGCATAAAAAGAATCGAATCATACGCAAAAGACTTAACAAAAGAAAGATTAACAAAAAATATGAAGCTTCAGGATGCAATAATCAGAAGAATTGAGATAGTTGGGGAAGCAGCTAAAAACCTTCCAACTGACTTTAGAAACAAATACCCGGAAATTGAATGGAGCGATATTATCCGTACAAGAGACAAAGTTACACACCACTATTTCGGGGTGGACTTAAATATTGTTTGGAATATTGTGAAAAAGGACTTGCCAGGCTTAAAAAAGAAAATTAAGAGGATTCTTAAAGAATGCAAAAGTAAAGAATAGCAAAAATTCTGGAGATATAAACAGACTACGCAACAAAAATCAACGGCTCTGTAATCATAAGGCTTGGGTAAGCCCGCAATCTTTTTATATAAGTTATAACTGGGTTTTAGCATGATAAATGTTGCCATAAACGGCTTTGGCAGGATTGGAAGGCTTGTTCTAAGGGCAGGGATAAAAGACAAGGCAATAAACTGGGCTGCCATAAACGACGTAACAGACGCAAAAACTTTGGCGCATCTTTTCAATTATGATTCTGTGCACGGAAAATATGAAGGCAAAATTGAAGCAGCAGATGGCTCATTAATTATCGACGGCAGGAAAATAAAAGTCCTCTCGGTTCTGGAGCCTTCAAAATTGCCATGGAAAGACATGAAAATAGACGTTGTTGTAGAGAGCACAGGCAGGTTTACGGACAGGGAAAGCGCCCAATCGCATCTTAATGCGGGCGCTAAAAAAGTGCTGATAAGCGCCCCTGCAAAAAACCCGGACATAACAATTGTGATGGGTGTCAATGAAAAAATGTATGACAAAAGGAGGCACCATATTGTTTCAAATGCATCCTGCACGACAAACTGCCTTGCGCCGCTTGTGAAGATTCTTCACGACAATTTCACAGTCAAAAGGGGCTTCATGACTACAATACATGCCTATACAGCAGACCAGAAGCTTGTTGATGCTCCTCACAAGGATTTAAGGCGCGCAAGGCATGCGGCTGTCTCTGTAATACCCACAACAACAGGCGCTGCAAAATCGGTTGCAGAGGTAATCCCAGAACTAAAAGGGAAACTTGACGGCTTGGCTTTCAGGGTGCCAGTCGCATCCGGCTCTGTAACAGACTTTGTATGCGAACTTGAAAAAAGCACGACAAAGGGGGAAATAAATAAAGTTTTCAATGATGCAGCTAAAAAATTAAAAGGAATTTTGGAGTACACTACAGAACCGCTTGTTTCAGTGGACATAATAACAAACCCGAACTCCGCAATTTTTGACTCTGAATTGACAAACGTGATTGGGGGCAATTTTGTCAAGGTTATTGCATGGTACGACAACGAGTGGGGCTTCAGCGAAAGGATGATTGATGTGATTAAGCTGATTGGGAAATAATTAAAAAGAATTCTATATTCCTGAAGTTATATGCACCAAATAAAGAGGCTCCCACAAGACTTCATAGTAAAAGAAATAAGCAATTTGAAAATTAAGGAAAATGGGCAATATGCATATTATCTGCTTAAAAAAACAAGCTATACAACAATTGATGCACTGCAAGTTTTGTCAGACAAATTCAAAATTCCATTGAAAAATATGGGGTTTGCAGGCAACAAGGACAAAAATGCAATAACTGAGCAAAAAATATCAATTTTCAGAGGAAGCAAAAATTTTGAAAATGCCAAATTTAACAATATTGGGCTAAAATATATTGGTAATGGAAAGGAGCCGATTTCGCTTGGGGATTTGAAAGGAAATGAGTTCACAATAATAATCAGAAATTTAGACGGCAATCAAATTAAAAAAATAAAAAAATTCCAAAATAAACGACTAAAAATTCCAAACCTTTATGGCTCGCAGAGATTCAGCAAAAACAACCATATCGTTGGAAAGGCAATTATTGAAAGGGATTTTAAGAAAGCCATCAAGTTAATTTTAGAAAATAATGGATTGATGGAAGAAAAAATAAAAAATTATTTGCAAAAAAATAAAAATAATTATATCGAAGCAATAAGGCTGATTCCGCTAAAAACAAGAAGGCTTTTTGTCCACTCTTACCAGTCGTTTTTATTCAATAAAATGATTTTGCAGTATTTAGACAGCAACAGCAAACTAAAAAATATCAAAATCCCGATAATAGGATTTGATTTTGAGTTGAATTCGGTGAAAAATGCCTCATTAAAGAATATATTTAAAAAAACAATGAAAAAAGAAAAGCTGAATCCAAGGGACTTTATAATAAGCCAGATGCCTGAGCTGACTTCCGAAGGCGGCTTCAGGGACTTGTTTTTTGAATTGAATGATTTAAAGATTTTAGAGGTTGGAAATGATGAATTAAATCAGAATAAACAAAAAATCAAAATCAATTTTACCTTGCCGAAAAGCTGCTATGCTACTGTTGCTTTGGAATTTTTCTTTCAACAGCATCAGCCGCAGAATTAAAAACCTCTTTTGGCTTTGGAGAGGCATCAATGTCAATCAATATTTTTTTCTTTTTGTAATAATCAATTAACGGAGCAGTTTCCTGCTGATAAACCTGTATCCTCTTCCGCACAGTTTCAGGCTCGTCGTCTTTTCTCTGCACAAGCGGGCTGCCGCACTTGCCGCAAATATCCTTCTTTTTGGGCTTCATGGTAATTAAGTTGTACAAAGCGCCGCATTTGCCGCAATTTCTTCTTGCAGTCAGCCTCTTGATAATCTCATCTTCGGAAGCGACGAGGTTCAAAACCAAATCAATCTTTTTCTTCAGTTTCCACAGGACATTTTCAAGAAATTCAGCCTGCTCTGTTGTGCGCGGATAGCCATCCAGGACGAACCCGTTTTTGAAGTTCTCCTGCTTTAGAGCCTTTTCAATCACCTTGTTGACGACGCTGTCAGGCACAAGCAATCCTTTCTCCACATACTGGACAAACTCGCTGTTGCCGCTCTTTATCTCGGCTCTGAATATGTCTCCGGTTGAAATATGCGGGATTTTATATTTAGATGCAAGCATATCAGATAAAGTTCCCTTTCCAACGCCAGGCGGCCCAAATATTACCAGCTGCATTTTATCCCAGGTAGCCCAAGTCCTCTTTTATATCCGCTTCTGTCTTCCATGAAGCCCTCATTTTCTTTATGTATTTAAGCAAGTCCTGCCTGAGATTCTTCCATTCATTGAACATGCTGCTTACAAAATCAGCCTCTTCTCCCTCATTGCGGCTTAAGGAAACCTCTATCGACTGCCTGTTAAAATTCATCAATCTTGTGTACAGCTCGTACATCCGCTTTTTCTCATCGTCGTCAAAATACCTAGTCTCGTGCATCGCATAAAGGTTTGTGTCAGGCTGCAGAACCTCCTCGAGCATTGTTGAGTAGAAGTCAAGCCTTTCGGCAATCCTCCTTAGTATTGCGCGAAGCAGGAAACTGGTTTCTTCAAGGTCGCTTATCTCAAACTCATTGTCCATGTCTTTGAATTCAGGAAGCTTGTGCCTTTTCCTTAATTCGCCGTATTGCTTTTCAATTTCTTTTGGCATTTTTGTTGTGTCAAAATTTGTCTTCAAAAATATAAGCCTCCGAGGGGAATTGCACCCCCGACCTGCAGATGACTTTAAATATACAAGTCTGCCGCAATAGCTGCTATGCTACGGAGGCATATTGCCATATAAAAGGGTTTTTAGAATTAAAAGTTTGTTTAAATAACTTATTATTCCTCTGCCCCGTAAGTCCTTGGGAAGAAAGGCTCGGGAACAGGCACGAATGTCTTCAGCTGCAGGTACTGCTTCAGCTTTGACTGTATCCTGTAGGCGTCCCTCCACAGCTCTTTTTCCCTCTTTTCTATCTCAACATGAATTACCCTTTTTTCATATATCTGCTTCATGTGCTTCAGGAACCAGTGGTTCGCCCACCCGCTGTTGTAGTCCAGCACGATTTTAGGCCTGAAAAACAGCTCGATCTCGCCCTTCTGCACCGTCATTTTCTTGCCCTGATGCACGACCTCGACATTCTGCAGGTAGACAACATGGGCGTCTATGTCAAGAAAATTTTTGATGTAGCTGCTGTACTTGCCCTCGGCAAACTTCTCCGCGCGCCACCAGAACCACAGCTCCTTGCCGCCGCGATGAATGCCGCGCTGGTAGACATTTTCGGAATATAATGTCTCTATGTCGGCATGGTCAGGATCGCCATCAACGCCCCTCCAGCCTTCCTCAAGCAGAAGCTCATGAAGCATGATGTACAGGTTCCTCAAGGAAAAAACATCGTTGTATTTTATCCTGAACTCAGGTATTGAGATTATGCCATCTGCCATGCCTTATTCCATTTAAAAATGCATTTATAAAGTTTTCGGAATTGTGCAATTCCTATAGCCGCAAAAAACAAAAGTTTTTTGATGGTTTCTCTTTTAACTAGGCATATGCTAATAGGCATTGTGGGAAAGCCGAGCTGCGGAAAGAGCACTTTCTTCAAAGCGCAGACTCTGGCAAATGTGGAGATTGCAAATTATCCTTTTACCACTATAAAGCCAAACCACGGCACGGGCTATGCAATGGTTGACTGTGCTGACAAGGAATTCAATGTGAAATGCAATCCAAGGTTTGGCTATTGCATTGACTCAAAGAGATTTGTGCCTGTGGAATTGCTTGACGTAGCCGGACTGGTTCCGGGCGCGCATGAAGGCAAGGGCATGGGCAACCAGTTTCTGGATGACCTGAACCAGGCAGATGCCTTAATCCACATTATTGATGTTGCGGGCTCAACAAATGAGAAAGGAGAGTCTGTGCCTCCTTTAAGCTATGACCCTGCAAATGACATAAAATTCCTGCAGCACGAGCTTGACATGTGGTACTTAAGGCTGATAGAAAAAGGATGGGAAAGGTTTGCAAGGACTGTCAACCAGGAAAAGCCCGAGCTTAACAAGGCAGTTGCAAAGCAGCTCAGCTCTTTGAGGGTTAATGAAAAGCTTATTGATAGGATTATTCAAAAACTGGTTCTTGACGCTGACATTATGAAATGGGACAGGAATGCGCTTTTGAGGATTGCAACAGAGCTGAGAAAAGAAACAAAGCCGATGCTTATAGCGTGCAACAAGATTGATGTAAAAGGCGCTGATGCAAATTTTGAAAGATTAAGGCAGGAGTTTTCCGAGCATATGCTTGTGCCGTGCAGCGCAGAGGCAGAGCTTGCCCTGAGGGAAGCTGCAAAGCATGAATTGATTAAATACGTGCCTGGCGACGATAAATTCCAGATATTGAATGAGGAGAAGCTTAATGAAAAGCAGAAAAATGCCCTGAATTTCATAAAAACAGAGGTGCTTGAAAAATACGGCTCTACAGGAGTGCAGAAAGTGCTTGACATTGCTGTTTTTGAGCTGCTGAAGTACATAGCCATATTCCCGGGCGGAGTCAACAAGCTTGCAGACCAGCACGGTAATGTAATTCCTGACTGCTTCCTGATGCCCCAAAACACAACTGCATTGGACTTTGCTTTCAGGCTGCATACAGATATTGGCAATCATTTCATCAAGGCAATTGACGTAAGGACAAAAAAGCCAGTCGGCAAGGACTATTTGCTGAAGAACAGGGATGTAATAGAGATTGTGACGAGCAAATAAACCACTACTTTTATAAATCCACTTTCAAAACTTCTTTTGGTGCGCTGGTGGTCTAATGGCTACAGCCCAAAAGGTTGCTGGAGATGACTGCGGCCTTCCATTAAATTAGAGGGCAGCCGCGTGTCCGGGAAATTATAAGCAAAGGCTTATGATTCGGAAATTCGAATTGCGGCTAGCGAACGATGCTAGCGCATCGCAAGTCCCGGCCGGCGCATAATTAATATTAAAGAAAAAGCTAAAATCATATCAATGGCTTTTTGAGCTTTATAACCTCAACTATTTTCTGCTTTTTCGGGGTTACTGTTTTTGTTACTGTCCTCTTGGGAGTTATTGTCTTTGTTATTGTCTTTTTCGGGGTTATTGTCTTTTTGATTGTTTTCTTCGGAGTTGTTTTCTTTTTAATTATCTTTCTGACTATCCTTCTTGCCACTTTACTGCCTTCTATTTTCCTGTTTAACTGCGCAATTCTTGTGCGCTGGCTCCTGAGCTTTTTCTCAAGCTCTGAATCAGCCCTTTTGGCAGTCCTTAACTTTCTGTTTATCAAATTTCTCAGTTTTTTGGCTTCTTCCTGCGACACTCTTAATGCTGACTTGAGCTTTCTAGCCTGAAGCGACTGCTTTCTCAGCCTCGGCAGCATTTTTTTGATTGAATTGCTGTTTTTTGACACTGCCCTTGAAATTTGCTGGCTTTTTGACACCAGGCTTCCAACCCTGCCCTTAAATGAGTTTACTTTTGCAACCGCATTTTGGATTGAGCCATTGATGCCTTCTATCTTGGACTGGATGCTTAAGCTTTCAGCCTGCTGCATGCTGATTCCAGACGAGCACCTTTCAAGCGACTGGCGCATGCCCAATGCCTCGCTCTCAAGCCCGGAGATTCTTGACTCTATTGAAGAAAGCATATTTTTGATTGTTTCAAGGCTAAGGCTGATGCTTGTGACATCCGCCCTTACCATCTGAAACGAGTCAATGGTTTTTTTCCTGTGAATCAAAAAGTCTTTTCTAAGCCCCAACTTAACCACTATATAATAGCAAAACATATACATATTTAAATGTTATGTATTTAACTGGGCATTATATAAGCTAACATAAGATAAATAATATAAGCCAAAAATGCTAAGCATAATAATCCCGGCATACAACGAGGAGAGGTATTTGCCTAAGCTGCTGAATTGCATCAAAAAGCAGACTTACAGGGATTATGAGGTTATAGTGGCGGATGCCAATTCGAAAGACAAAACAAGGCAGATAGCAAAAAAATTCGGCTGCAGGATTGTTAAGGGAGGGCTGCCTGCTGCCGGAAGGAATAACGGGGCTAAAAAGGCAAAAGGCGGTATTCTGCTGTTTTTGGACTCTGATGTGCAGTTTGACGGAAATTTTTTGAAAAACGCCGTTAATGAGTTTGAAAAGCGGAAATTGGGCATAGCCGGAGTTTACATTCGCCCATTGGGCAGGAATCCTGTTGACACGGCTTTCTTTGCAATCTTCAATTTATGGGTTTTTGCAACCCAGCTTTTCTATCCAAATGCATCAGGAAGCGGCATAATGTGCAGGAGACGGCTTCATGAAAAGGTTAACGGCTTTGACGAGACTATAAGGCTGAGCGAGGACATGGACTATGCAAGAAGATGCGGCAAATTCGGCAAATTCGGGATATTAAAGGCTGCAAAGAGCTATGTTGCAATGAGAAGGTTCGAGAAGGAAGGCAGGCTTAAAGTCGGATTTAAATTGCTGTTGTCGGTTTTTTACAGGATATTTTTCGGCGAGATAAGAAGCGATGTGTTCAGGTACAATTTAAAGTACAGGAAATGAAAATGTTTATGTCAAATCTTCAGGCTCACAACCTGGGAGATCCCGTCATTGTTCATTGAAACGCCGTAAAGGACATCTGCTTCCGAAATCACATTGTCATTGTGCGATATCATTATGTACTGGGCTTTCTCGGCGTATCTCCTGATTAATTTTGCAAGCTTCTCGCTGTTATGCTTGTCCAAAGCCGCATCAACCTCGTCGAGAACATAAAACGAGGCGGGCTCGTGCTCCTGTATTGCAAAAATAAACGCCAATGCTGTCAATGTCTTCTCGCCGCCCGACAGCCCCCTTATGTCAAGGAACTTGCTTCCGGTTATCTTCACATTGATTCGTACCCCGGCTTCAAAGGGGTTTTCCTCATTCTCCAAAACCAAAGTGGCTTCTGCGCCTTTTGTGGTAAGCATGCCGAAGAAGTTCTTGAAATTGCCGTTGACAACCTCGAATGTCTTCATGAATAACTCCTTTTTCTTGCCCTCTATCTCCTTCATCATTGCCAGTACATCGTCTTTTTCCCTGCCGAGCTTTTCCTTCTTGTCCAGAAACTCATTGTACTGCCTTTCCGCCTCGTCATAGACTTCTAGGGCTCTCATGTTGACAGAGCCTATGTCCTCCCTCATCTTCTCGAACTTTGAAATCTCGCTTTTCAGCTGCTCTTCCGTCTTTTCCAAGTCGAGCTTCACTCCCTCGTACTGGGAGAAGTCCTGCATTAACGCCGCCAGCGAAGCTACAATTTCCGCGTTTTTCAATGAGTTGAAGTTGACTTTTATCTCAACCTGCCTGCTTTCCTCTGCCAGTTTTTCTATTGATGCTTCATTTTTTTGTATCTCCCCGTTTATTTTGGCCTGTTTTCCGAATAACGACTTGAATTTTGTGTAGAATTCCCTTGCAGTGTTTTCCTTGTCCTTCAGCATGGATTCTTTTTGGGCTATCGCTTCATCAAGCCTTTTAAGCTCGCTGTTGAACTCCTCTTCGTCCCTGTCAAGCTGCTTAAGTATCTTCTCGGTCTTTTCCCTGTCAGGCAAAAATATGTTTATTACCTGGGCGTCGATGTTTTTTATTTCAGAGCTTAGCCTGATTATTTCCTCGCTGAGCTCCTTGAACTTCTGCTCAAATGTGTTAAGCTCTGCAAGCAAAGTCGGGTCGTTAAGCTGGGCAATCTCATTCCTAAGCTTCTGCTTTTCTATTTTAAGGCCGGTCATCTCCCTGTTGCATTCTGAGATTTTGCCGCTTATTTTGCTTATTTCGCCGTCAATCTCCTTTTGCTTCGCCTCCAGTTCCCTCTGCTGCTGCATTGATGTTTCCGCATCGCCAGACTCGAGATGCATTGACGCCTCGGACTTGATTATTTCTCCTTCAAAAACCGCTTTTTTCTCCCTTAATTCCGTTATTCTGGCTTCGTTTTCGTTCCTTCTCTTTTCAAGCGCTGAAATCAGGCTTTCAAGCTCGCCTGCTTTTTTCTCGCTTTCCCCAAGGCTTTCGGCAACCTCCCTTTCCTTGAACCCGAATGCCTCTTTTTTCCTTTCCCTGAAGCCGCCGTGCATAGCCCCGGAAACCTCGGCAATGTCCCCGTCCAAAGCCACAAATTTTGCCTTGCCTATCCCCAGTCTTGTCGCAACATGGATATCATCCACAATCACAGTGTCAGAAAAAACATAAGAGAATACCTTCCTGAATTTTTGGTCGTAAGAAACAAGGTTGATAGCCAAATCATGCACTCCCTTTGCACCAACCAGCTTTTTTGCATCATCGCCAGCTTCTCTTGAGTTTATCTTGTTTAAAGGCAGGAATGTTGCTGTGCCAAGCCTGTTCTGCTTGAGGTAGTTTATCAGCTCTGCTGCGAGCCTGTCATTCTCTACAACAATGCTTTTTATTCTTGGGCCTGCCGCAACTTCCAATGCGACAGCGTATTTTGAGCTCACATTCCCGAGCTCTGCAACCGTGCCGTAGATGCCTTCTTTTTTGCCCTTGAGCTCGAGAATTTTCTTCACAGCCAAGTCGCCTCTTGCAACCTCCCTTATAGTTATGTCCTTTGCGCGGAGCTTTGCAATATCCTCGTTGACTGCATTAAGCTTTCTCCTGGCATCAGAAAGCTGCACAGCCAGCCCTGAATCGCCATCAAGGCACTTGTTAAGCTCCAATGTCGCCTCCTTGAAAAGCTGCCTTTTGCCCTTCAATGAGCTGAGCTGCTGGGCATGCTCCTTCTCAACATCAATGACTTTTTTTATCCTGTCGCCTATAACGCTTATCTCGTGTCCCACCCTGTCCTTCTCCCTTATCAACGTGTGCTGGCCCTCCCTCAATGCGGTTATCTCTTTTTGCAGCTCTTCTGCCTTTTTGTCAATCTCCTCAACCTGCTTTTCTATGTCAGCAACGCTGTCGAGCTTATTCTTTTCCTTGAATTTCAGTATTTTGCCGCTTATTATTTGCCTGTCTTTTTCCTTGGCGCTTATCTGGGCTTCATAGTCCTTTTTCTCAACAGTCAGCTGGGCTATCCTTCTTTCTGTGTCCTGAATGCTGCCCTCCAGATCGTTCCTTCTCTGATTTATCTTATTAAACTCGTTTTTTAATGTGTCTATCCTTGAGTTGTGCTTTGTAAGCTCTATCTTTAAAGTCTCGACTTCCTTGTTCAGCTTCAGCTGCTCCACCTCGCCCTTTTCCTCAATTTCTCTTGAAATGCTTTCAATCTGCCTCTTTTTGTCTTCATTTTCAGCCTTAATCTTGCCTATCTTTTCTCTTAAGGCATTCAATTCATTGTTGCCGGAGTCTATTTTGCTCCGTATCCCGTTTTTTTCGGCATCTTTTTTGTCTATCTGGATTTTTAGGTAAGAAGCCTTGTTCTGCTTTATTTTATCGCTCATTTCCTTGTACTTTAAGGCCTGATCCCTGTCCTTCCTGAGCTCCTTGAGGTATGTGCTTCTCTCAGTAAGGATAAGCTCTGTCTCTCTAAGGTGCTGCTCAACCTTATCGAGCTCGAGCATTGCCTTGTGCTTTTTCTCCTCATAAATGGAGATGCCTGCAATGTCCTCTATAAGCTTTCGCCTGTCTTCAGGGTGCATCTCAACAAACTTTACAATATCGCCTTGCAGGATGATGTTGTAGCCGTCAGGGTCTATTTTTGCCAAAGAAAGAAGACTTGTAATTTGCTGCCTTGTCATCGCCTTGTCATTAATCTTGTAGATTGACTGCCCATTCTGCCTCACTATCCTTGATATCTTGACTTCCTTGTCTTCTGTAGGGAATATCCTGCTTGCATTGTCAAAGTATATGCTTACCTCCCCATGCTTTGCAGGCTTTTTCGACTTGCCGCCGTTGTAGATAAGGTTGGCTGACTTTTCCGCCCTCAAGTCCCTTGAGGATGATTTGCCAAGGACAAAGCACAGGGCATCGAGGACATTGCTCTTGCCTGCCCCATTTGGGCCAAGAACACAGTTGAAGTTGCCCCCGAAAAGAATTTCAGTGTGCTTTGCAAAGGACTTGAAGCCGTGCACCACCATCTTGTTGATTCTTGTTGTCTTCAAAGCCTCTGCTGCAATGGCTATTTGCGGCATTTGGCTTATTTGCTGGTTGTCGTTTGGAACATGCTCTTCCATGAGAATAACGCTATAATGGATATATTTAAAGGTTGCTGTGCTGGCTTTTTAAACCAACAAATATTTATACTACCTAATATAAAGGGCATATTAGTTGGGGTGGTAGGCATGGAGCCGGATTACAAGAACATTATTTCTCACATAGATATAGACAGGAGTCTTGGTGCTATAGAGTATTCCAGCTTTAATGGCATGGAAGATGAAAGCATTCTTGAGTTTAAGAGTGACATTGAGGCAGGAAATGACTCGATTGAAATGCACCTTGTCAAGTCAAAAGCCTACAAAGAGGCATTGGTTTTAAGGCTGAAAAAAAGCGATGGCGCTTTTTCCGGCACATGGCGGGATTTCCTCAGGGAAGAGCAAAAGACCTTTGGCGGAAGCAAGATATTTTACATAGACAATGACTGCAGCAAGCTGCTTGTCCTGGCTTTGCCGAATGAAGTAAGAAACAAGATGAACATGGTCATAACAAGGCTGAACAAGATTAACGAGAAGATAACAAGGATAAATGCAAGAATAAAGAAGGAGAATATTGAATTGTACACATCAAGGGCAAAAAACAAAGCGGCAATGGACAAAAAGAAGGATGATATTATAAATTTCATAAACCAGAATCTGAGGGTTTAGATTAACTCTCTAAGCCTTCTCACGAACTCCTCAAAATCCCTTGTTTTGATGTTCAGCCCGCAGGCGTGCTCGTGCCCGCCGCCGTATCCTTCCAGTCCAACCAGGCATTTGTCAATTATTGGTGGCAGAACAGCTTTTGCGGAGCGAAGGCTGCATTTCATCTCATCATTTTTCTCCCTTGCAATAAGTATTATTTTATCCGGAAATCTGTAAATTGCCTCATTGGACAAATCGCTTGTGAAGCTTGTCTTGTCATCCCTGTAAGTGAATAATACAAGCCTGTCTTCTGTTTTTTCCAAAGTTTTCAGCACATCCTTAATCAACGGCTCGTATAGCTTATTGGCCTGCTCGTAATGCTTGTAAATGAACTTGCCCTGGGCAGTTTCCTGATTTAATATTTCATAAGGGCTTCCTATCCGCGACAGAACCTTTATGTTTTTCATCACATCATCTGTTTTGCCTTTCAATATGAAAGAGAAAATCCTTATCAAAAGCCCCAGCTTTGTATTGTAAATTATGTCGCCGGGCGTTTTACATGGCTTTTCAATCAAATCAGGAAATTCATTTTTAAACTCTTTAATAAAAGGCGGTATAAACCAGTCTGCAACACAGCCAATTGTTGCAATCCACAGGTCTTTTTCAGCAGCCTGATAGCACATATAAGAGGTTGGCTGGTTGTCTTCGTAGTCTGAAACCCGGGGGTTGAAGTATTTCACATTATACGCATTGGCAGGGCTGTGGTGGTCTATCCATATGACAGGCACTTTAATCCCGTCAAGAAATTCCTGCTCGACAGCTGCCAAGTCTAGGATAAAGATTTTGTCCGGATGGTACTCCTCAACTTTCCTTGCAAATAGTGCGCCGAGCTTCGGGGTTGTCTTTACAATAATCCCTTTTCCCTCGCCTTTGTACCTGTAAAGCTGGAGGAAGGAACACAATCCGTCCTGGTCATCGTCGAAGAAAAATAACGGATTTTTGCAGCTGTCCAGGCTCTCCCTTATCTGATGAATTTGATTTTTTGAAAGCGCCATAATTTTGAATATTTGGCTTTATTATTTAAGGATTGTTGTTTTAAAAAGATTTATAAATGAAATAACAAAATTTTAATTTATGGAATCAAGGCATTTAGAAGAAAAAATCAGGCAAATAGAGGAAAGAAACAAGAAAGTGGAGCTGGACAAGGCATGGGAAACGAGCATGACAAGAAGATTTCTGCTTTTGCTGTTTACATATCTTGTAATAGGATTTTACCTTCAGGCGATTAATATCCCGAGGCCATGGCTGAATTCCATTGTGCCTGCTGTTGCATTCATGCTTTCAACACTCACTTTGCCTTTTTTCAGGGGCTTGTGGCTGAAATACATTAATAGGAGATAACCCAAAACTTTATATTGGCTGTTTTCTTATCGAATTTCATGCAAATTCCATTCAGGCAGCACAAAGGCTACGATCCATTAGGGGACTGCGGCAAGGGAAAATGCCCGATTTGCGCGAGAAACAATGCTGTTTTCATGGTTAAGTCAGCAATACAAAAAGAGGAATTCACAAGCGATGGTGTTGCGCCTTTTGTCGGAAGATTTGGATATCCTTACGTCAATGTTGGCATTCTTGCCCCTCCCGAGCAAAATGAGGAAGCATGGCTTTATGACGCGCCAAAACAATGGGCTGCAGAAAATTATGAAATCCCAAGGATTGTTGATTTTCGCTCTTCTTTATTGAATTCAAGGTATAACATCAACATAAAAAAAAGAATAAAGCTGCTGGAATTGACGCAGGACATTGCAATGTCCTCAAAGCCTGTTGATGTTGACATACAACTATATGAAAAGCCAAAATTTCGCTTAAATCTTGATTCTTATATGGCACCCACTGGTCCAAATGCAAGGCTGAAAAAAGCGGCAATAACCGAAAACCCGAAAATCCATACAAAAGTGTATAAAGTATTTGAGGACATTGACTTGAAGGCAAATGAAGCTGTAAACTATCTCTATAAAAACAATTTTGACGAGAATTTCCTGAGCAGGATTTTAAGCGTAGGGACTTTGGGGCTGAAGAAGGACAGGAAGCTTGTGCCTACGAGATGGAGCATAACAGCAACCGACGACATTATTGGGAAGAATTTAATAAATGAAATAAAAAACTATAATGAGATAAATTCTTATTGCTCGTTTTTTGGAAATTATCTTGGCAATTATTATTTGGTTTTGATGTCTCCGGAAGTCTGGAGCTATGAATTGTTCGAGTCTTATGTGCCAAGCAACTGGAATTCCAGCAAAGCGCTAAGGTACAGCACTGACTATGAAAGTTATGACGGAAGAAAAGATTATGCAGAAACAACAGCAGGCGGGTATTATACTGTAAGGCTCGCAATTTTGGAGAAATTAAAGCATATGAAAAGGCAGGCAAGTGTCTTGGCGCTGAGGTTTATAACTAATGAGTATACGATGCCTCTTGGAGTTTGGGTTACGCGCGAGTGCACAAGAAAAGCAATGAACGACAAGCCGATTGAGTTTTCATCAAGAGAGTTGATGCTTGAGTATGCGAGAAAATTAGTCAAAAAGAGGTTTAATTACAATGCTGATTATTTGCTGGGTGCGAGCAGATTGCTTAGAAATGTTAAACAACAGAAGAAACTAGCGCAATACATCTAAAAAACAAAAACATTTAAATATAACCGCCTTTTTACATATATCAATCAAAATGGCTAACACAAACTTAGGTAAATATTCTGTATTGAGTTTGTTAGCCCTATTGCTATTGCTTCTACTGCTATTATAAGCCCGCAAAGAGTTGGCATATTCTTTAAGGGGCTTTGAATTTGAGCTTTGCTATTGCTTCTACTGCTATTATAAGCCCGCAAAGAGTTGGCATATTCTTTAAGGGGCTTTGAATTTGAGCTTGTTTAAGTTCTAGGATGTGCTGACGAAAGAAAAACAAAGGATATTGGAGGATAAAATGAGAAGAGTAGACATTTTTGACACGACATTAAGGGATGGGGAACAAGCGATAGCCGAGGGAGAAGGGTCACTAAGCAAAGTTGACAAGTTTACTATAGCAAGTTTACTTGCCGACGCTAGATTTGATGTTATTGAAGCTGGATTCCCTAAATCGTCTGGAGGAGATTTTGAAGCAGTCAAATACATATCGCAAAATATTGGAACTGCTGAAATTGCAGCACTTTGTAGGGCAACAGATAAAGATGATGATATTAAGAGGGCTTATGATGCTGTAAAGTACTCTGCTAATCCTAGAGTCCATACTTTTATTGCAGTATCACCAATCCATATGGAAAGAAAGCTAATACAATTAAAGCTGTAAAATTAGTTAAAAGATTATTATGTGAAAAGGGCACTGTTGAATTTTCTGGAGAGGATTCCTTTAGGGCTGAAAGAGATTTTCTTGTCAAAATATATTCAGCCGCCATTCAATCTGGTGCTGATGTTATAAATGTGCCAGATACAGTAGGTTATGCACAACCTGAGGAAGTATTTGCCATGTTTAGGTATTTAATGCAAAAAACAAAAGGTGCCGAAAGAGTGAAATGGAGTTTTCATGGGCACAATGATTTAGGCAACGCAACAGCCAATTCATTAGCTGCGATAAGAGCTGGTGCCCATCAAATTGAGGGTTGTATAAATGGTATTGGTGAAAGGGCAGGTAATACTGCATTGGAAGAGATTATCGCTAATATGAAAACAAGACCCGATTATTATGATGAATATACCCAGATAAATACAAGAAAAATTGGGTACATAAGCCGACAAGTGAGTAGATTAACTGGTATGGTAGTTCAGCCCAACAAGGCTGTTGTTGGGGGGAATGCATTTGCCCATAGTGCTGGAATACATCAAGATGGTGTAATAAAGCATAAGGCTACATACGAGATAATGAAACCAGAAGACTGGGGTTGGACTGGAGAGAGTATGCAAATAACCAAACATTCTGGAAGAAAGGCTTATAGAAAAATCTTGGAAGATATGGGATATAAAGTCTCAGATGAAGAAGTTAATGCAGTCTATGCCGTCGGAAATCCATTAGCTGATAAAGTTAAAAAACTTACGCCATTGGACCTTGCAGTTATTTTGGAAGATGAGGTAAGAAAAGTGCCTGAAATAATCAGGCTTTCTTACGCAAGGGCTACAGGTGGCACCATTCCTAGAAGAACTGCATCTGTAAAGATTGTAAAGAATGGTTTAAGCATACGGAAAGTAGCTAGTGGCGATGGTCCAATAGACGCATTATATAATGCAATTAACAGCGCACTAGGGATAGAAGTAGAACTTGGTACTTATCGAATAAGGACTATAGGTGAAGGAAAAGAAGTTCAAGGAGAAATCACTACAACAATAAGAGACAATGGTAATAGGTTTGGAGGTAGGGGGGTAAGCAC
>JAGVXS010000002.1 GCA_018303685.1 Candidatus Woesearchaeota archaeon | reverse complement strand
ACCTGCTTTACGCCTATGAATATAACGGTTAACTTCACTGGATATGACAGGAACTTCACAAGCATTGATGTCAACAGAAGCAGGCTGGTGAATGTGAGTTTGGGGTTGTCGCCGGACAGGACTGCACCTGTGGTGAATACTAGCATAAATAATACTAGCCCATTGGTTAATGATGTTATTAACTTTACTGGAAATATAACGGATGATGTTGGTTTGCTGAGCGCAAACTGGACTTATAACTTAAGCGGTAGTTTGACTAAATTGAATTACAGCTTTGCAGCTGGAACTTTAACTGCTACTGTAAGTAATACTACAACATTGACTTGCACAGAGACTTGTGTAATCAACTTTACCTTGTATGCTACCGACGCCAGCAATAATGTGAAGCAGAATTCTACGCTGATAACAGTAGTTGACAGTACTGCACCAATAGTGAATACGAGCCTGAACAACACCAGTCCATTGGTTAATGACGTGATTAACTTCACTGGGAATGTGACAGATTTGGGAGGATTGGTAAGTGCCAACTGGACTTATAATTTGAGCGGAGTATTGACTAAATTGAATTATACGATTTCGGGAACCAGCTTTAACGGGTTGAGCAACACTACAACATTAAGCTGTGCTGAGACTTGTGTGGTTAACTTCACATTATTTGCTACTGACACCAATAATAATGTGAAGCAGAATTCAACGCTGATAACTGTTGCTGACAGGACTGCTCCTGTGGTGAATACCAGCTTTAATGTGACATCTGCTGCCCTCAATGATGCTATTAACTTCACAGCAAATATAACTGATGCAGTTGGATTATTAAGTGCGAACTGGACTTATAATGTGAGCGGTATATTGACAAAGCTAAATTATAGCTTTGCAGGAGGAACTACAATTGCTACTGTGAGCAATTCTACTACTTTGACATCTAATGGCGTATTTAACTTTACTTTGTATGCTACTGACATTAATAATAATGTAAAACAGAATAGCACTTTGATTGTTGTCGCTGACAGGACACTGCCAGTTGTTAATACTTCTTTTAACAACACTAATCCACTAGTTAATGATGTGGTTAACTTTACCGGGAATGTAAGTGATGATACTGGCTTGCTGAGTGCCAACTGGACGTATAATTTGAGTGGTGTTATAACTTACTTGAATTATACAATTTTTGGCACTAGCTTTAACGGATTAAGCAACACTACGACATTAACTTGTGTAGAGACTTGTGTGGTTAACTTCACACTATATGCCACTGAAACATTTAATGTTACTAGTCCTTTGGTTAATGATGTGATTAACTTTACTGGTAATATTACCGATTTAGGAGGGTTGCTGTCTGCCAACTGGACTTATAACTTGAGCGGAGCATTGACTAAGCTGAACTATACACTATCTGGCAATAGCGCTACTGTGAGCAATTCCACAACATTGACTTGCACAGAAACTTGCGTGGTTAACTTTACCTTGTATGCTACAGACACAAACAATAATGTGAAGCAGAACAGCACTTTGGTTGTTGTCGCTGACAGGACTGCTCCTGTGGTGAATGCAAGCTTTAATAAATCTTTGACTAACATACAACAGAATGACGTAATTAATCTGACAGCAAATGCAACTGATGCTGTTGGATTAAGCACTGGGCAGGTTATTGTTAATGACACTGGGTTTGTAAGGTACTTCAACTTCAGCTTATCTGGAACTAGTGCACAATTTAGCCAAAATATAACTATAAGCTGCGCTGCAGGCTGCGTCATTAACTTCACTGCAAGGGCTAATGACACCAATGGCAATTTCAGGACGAATGATAATATTGTGACTGTTACTGCAAACCAAGCCCCTGTTATAAAGCTAAACAATGCATCATCATTCTTTGTAGACCCATTGGCTGGCGGTTCATCAGCAATCCTGATATCATTTAACGTTACAGACGCCCAAGGCGTTGGCGATATAAATGCAAGCAAAGCAATAGTTAATTTAACTCTGGGCGGCGCTGGCGGGCAGTTCAGGTTTAACATTTCAGAGCAAGGCGGAGAGTTCGGCACTTGCAGAAACCACACACAGCCAGGCCCTGGAGCAGAGCCTGCAAGGATAATAATCAACTGCACTGTTGTAATGAGGTACTATGACAATGCAAGCTCTGCCTGGGTCATCAATGTAAGCGTGCCAGACTTGTCAGGAGCAATCGGAAGAAATGACACTATAAGATTTACTTACAACCCGTCGGCAGCCTTCTCCATTGTTGCAAAGGGTGTAAATGAAGGCTCTAACCTGAACTTCACAAGCCTTAATATCAACGAACAGAACAAGCCGACAAAGGCGCCCCTACTGCTTAACAACACAGGCAACATTGACTTTGAGCAAATCAATATAACAGCGGCTGCGTTAATAGGTGTGCAATTCCCAAGCGAGACGATTGGGGCAGGCAACTTTACAGTTAATACAACTAATGCCATTGCAGGAGCTGGAATGCCATTGAGCAATTACGCGCAAGCAATAGGCAATGAAATCCTGCTGCACGGCCCAGGGGCTTCAGGAGATACAGTGCCTTACAGCGGTACTACAATAACCAAAGGAAACCTGTCATTGCACTTCTGGGTGGATGTTCCTGCAAGCGGATTGAGCGCGCAGGCTTATAACAACACCTGGAATTTGACTTTGGTTGATTTATCATAACGCAAATTCGCCCATATTTTCGAGGGCGAATTTGCGGGATTGAAAATTGTCGGGCTAAAGCCCGAGGTATTATACTGACAATTTCCAATAAAAAATGAAATTAAACTGCAAAGATGAAAAAACTGCTGAGGGTTTTGGTAGGGATAGAATTCATTTTGATATTGGTGATTATCGCATTAAGCCTTATTGACAAGCCTGCAACTACAGCTTATGCTGTTAAAGAAAATCCAAATATAGGGGAGATTAAGTTTAAGGTGCTGACAAAGGCTGTTTGCGAGGAAAAAAGCAATCATGTGTTTTGCCATGACGAGTTGTTTATAAAATGCAATGGCAAAGAATACCTTGTCAGCAATGAGTCATTAAAGGAGTTGGTTGAATGCAATGGCATGAAAATAAATTTAACGGGCATTAAGGCAAATGGCGATACGGAATTTAAAAAGGAATGGATTGACCCCAGGAATAATTCATAAAAACATCGGAGTTGATTTTAAAAATATTTATATTTTAACCTTGAAAATGAAGCTGATAATTCCAATTTTTTTAATCATAGCATTAAGCTTAAATGCAAAAGCATTGGCTGTTGCATCGGACTATTTGGAAGGCAACACACTAACGTTAATGGAGGGCAGTTCAAGGATTTACAGCATAAGGCTGCAAAATCCAGACTCTTATGAATCAAGGTTCAAGGTTGACTATGACAAGCAATTCATGAAGGCAATGGGCTTTGAGGAAGAGTATGTACTGCCGCCCCAATCAACCGCAAGAATAGAGTTCAATGTAACAGCCCCGGAGTATGATGAGAAAGATAACCTGTTTGCTGTAAGCTACACAGTCCATCAGCTAAGCGGCGGAAGCGGAGGCACGTTTTTCCTTACAAAGATAAGCAAAAACTTCAAGCTGAAAGTGGAAAAAAAACCTGATGAAAATCCAAGCAAACTTGATGTTAAGCATGATGATAAATCTTTTGCCGATTATAATTATGCAGTTTATGCAATAGCAGTATTGGCATTTTTGCTGTATATTTTAGGAAGAGGCTTGCTAAAAAAAACAAAACATAGAAAGGATTTTATAAAAAATAGAAAAATAATTAAATAAGGAGTTGGATAGCTGCTCTTATGGAAAAAATAAGGATATTATTGTCGTTTGCCTTGGCAATAGTGGTTTGTGCTACTGTCGCTTATGCCCAAAGCAGCGTAGGTGTTGGGCTGCAAATCAGGGACTTCAGCCCGCCTGCAATCAATTTTCTCGGGCTGCAGAACAACAGCGGCTTTAGCTTCGGAAATTTGACATTTTTATATAATGCAAGCGATGAAAGCAGCTTAAGCCACTGTTTCTTGGTGATGAACTACAGGAGCAATTTGACTAACAATTCGGTTATGACAAATGCAACATTGGGTTTTAGTTTGCACAACTTGCCAATAGGGCGTTACAATATCAGCATTAACTGCACGGACAGCTTTGGCTTTAATGGAAGCGCAGAGACTTTTTCTATTACAGTCAATTCTATGAAAAAGTTTAACGGGACTACGACAAATCTTTCTTCAGTTGATGCCAGGAACATAAGCAACTTTGTTGCTGAGGTACCGTCTTACGGCAAGATTAACTTCAGCAACTATACGGACTTAAGCCAAGGCTTTGATTTGGACAGCTATATAAACATATCCTTCAACAAAATCGAGCTTGACTCTGAAATGCTTTCTGCGTTGAATAAATCCGCAACTCTGCAGCTAGTTGGACTTACCTTTTCTAATCCAAGAATCTTGTTTAACGGCATTGCATGCCCTGAAAGCATATGCAAGAAAATTTCTTACTCTGATGGCGTGCTGACATTTAATGTAAGCCATTGGACTTCCTATGAAGTAGAGGAAACGCCAGGCGGCGATAGCGGCAGCGGCAGTGGCAGCACAGGCGGTGGAGGTGGCGGAGGGGGCGGCGGTGGAGGTGGCGGAGGGCCGCCTGCTGTGCCTATTGTCACGGACTTTACAATAGACAAGAGCACCATTAAAGTCGTGCTTAAGCAAGGGCAGCAAAAAACAGAAACATTAAGCATAAAAAACACAGGCACAACAATATTTGACATAAAGGCCTATCTAAGTGAAATAGGGCAATTCAAGATTTCTCCAGAGGAGCATGAGGTAATAACTACACTGCAGCCCAACGAGGAGCGGACGATAGAGCTTGTTTTCAAGGCTTTGGAAGACGAGAAGCCAGATATCTATCCTGCAAAAATAAGGCTTGAGAGCCCTTCAAAGGAAAAGGAAATTGATACAATAATAGAAGTTGATTCTGCGGAGCCCCTGTTTGATGTGGATGTTGAGGTGCTGCCAGATTCAAAAAGCGTGCTGCCCGGGGGGGAGCTTTTGATGGAAATCAACTTATTCAATGTAAGGGGATTTGGCAGGGTTGATGTCAATGTTGAATACGCAATCAAAGACTTTAAAGGCAACATTGTGGCTTCGGAGCACGAAACCATTGCCGTTGAAACACAGGCCAAGTTCTCAAGATCTCTGCTTGCGCCTAGTGACTTGAGGCCTGGCAGCTATGTAGCCCTGGTAAAGGTTACATATGGCGATTCTGTTGGCACAAGCTCTGACATTTTTGAGGTTAAGGCAAAGGCTATTAGGCTTTTGCCGATGCAAATCAAGGATTACAGGGTTGTATTGGCGGGCATAGGGGCGGTTGCACTTATAACTGTCCTAATTTTTTCAGCCTATAAATTCGGCTATATCAAGAAAGGCCTGCCTAAAGGTAAAGTTGAACAGATAAAGGTGATAAAGGAGGAGGAGAAGTCTCAAAAGCTGAGGAACGAGCTTGATGCCCTTGAGAAAGCCTACAAGTCTGGGTTTATTTCTGAGGAAAGCTACCAGAAAGACAAGAAAAGGGTCGAGGACAAGCTGAACAGCCTCAAGTGACTATCCAAAAATTCTTAAATAAAGCGGCATTTTCCCGCCTTATGAAAAGGCTGTTGTTTTTATTCATTATTTTGAACATTTTGCTAATTCCAAATGTTCTTGCAAAGCAGGGGCACATGAAGCTGCTTGCCGTCAAGGAGTCGGAAAACGGGTATGAAGGCGGCATTGCTGACTTATACCTGGAAATAAAGCCGGGCTCAGGCAGGGTTTTTCTTGAGACGTTCCCGCTGACAAAGACAGACACCCAGATGTCAACGAGGTTTGCAAAGGCGATTGCATGCGACACGCTTGAAATGGAATGTGATGACATTGATTTTTTCTATACGATAACTGCTGACTCGGCAATCATAGCAGGGCCTAGCGCCGGCGCTTCCATTGGAGTGCTGACGGCTGCAATGCTAGAGAATCTTGACCTGAATGAAGATTATGCGATAACCGGCACTATAAATTCCGGCGGCTTGATAGGGCCTGTAGGGGGCTTGAAGGCAAAGGTTGAGGCTGCAAAAAAGGCTGGCTTGAAAAAGGTGTTCATACCATCAGGAGAGATAGTAGCAAGAGTTGACAACTCAACAACTGACTTGAAAAACCTCTCAAGGCAGCTGGACATAGAAATTATAGAAGTGCCGACATTAAGCGAGGCTGTCAGGGAATTTACAGGGAAGGAAATAAAGCAGAAATTCAAGGATATTGAAATAAGCGATGAGTACGCAAGCACCATGAAGTCGCTGGCTAAGGACTTGTGCGACAGGAGCAGCAAGCTGAAGGCTGAAACAAAAAGCCTGGAATACCCCGTTAATGTATCTGCATTGAAGGAAAATGCCCAAAACCTTACATCAAAGGGCAGAGGGGCATTTGAAAAGCAGGCATTCTATCCATCAGCGAGCTACTGCTTCGGCGCGAATGTCGAGTACTCAACATTGATGCTTCTGTCAAGAAACATGACAAAGGAACAGGCAACGGAAGAGGCAAAGAAAATAAACATGTCAATAGCGGACTTCAGGGGCAAAGTTGAGGGCCAGGAGAGAAAAACAATCACCGACCTGGAAGCTTATATTGTGGTGAATGAAAGGCTTGCAGAAGCTGAAGAATACGCAACGCAGGCTCTTGAATTACTGAACAGCACGAACAGGACTGAAAGGGCTGCAAGAATACTTGCCTACGCATCCGAAAGGGTCAACTCGGCTTATTCATGGGCTGCATTTCTTGGAAAAAACGGCAAGGCATTCAACCTCAACAAGGACGTGCTTAAAAAATCGTGCCAGAGCAAGATAAGCGAGGCTGACGAGAGAAAGCAGTATGTTGAGCTTTATTTCCCGAATTCACTTGAAAACGTAAAAAAAGGGCTGGAAAAGGCAAACAAGGAGCTTGAGAAGGAAAACTATGAGCTGTGCCTTTCAAGCGCAAGCAGGGCAAAGGCTGATGTTGACATAGTATTGGGTATTTTCGGCGTTGACAGCGAGCAATACCAGAATATTGTCGACAGAAAGCTCGATATTGTAAAAAACAACATTGCAAGGCAAGCCTCCAAAGGGATATTTCCCATCCTGGGCTACAGCTATTATGAGTATGCAAACTCCCTCAAGGGCAGCGATATATACTCGGCGCTGCTTTATTCAGAGTACGCCCTTGAACTCGGGACGCTTGACATCTATTTCAAGGAGAGCAACGGGAAAAGGAAAAGCATTAGAATTGACTACAAGCTGGCTGGGCTGTTTTTGGGAGGCGTTGCAGCCGGCTTTGCCGCGGCTCTTTTTATAAAGAGAAAGGGCAAAAGAATAAGAGGGAATAATAAATTAAAAAACAAAAAACGAAATTAGAAAATCTGAGAGGATTATAAAACAGCGAGTGATTATAAACCCGTACAGAACAAATTGCTTTGCTCTGCCGGGAAAAAAGAGGTGATAGATTATCACATATTATGTGATATTATCACTTTGAAATGGTTTGAATCTATTATCACTTTAAAATGAATAAACTTGTATTTAAACTTTTCTATTGTGGAGGCCATTTTGCATTGTTTTTCTTAATAGCCATTGTTTTTTTAGCCGGGTGCACGCCAAAAATTACAGGCAGCGCAACAAGGCAAATTCCGGCTGAGACAAACAAAAACCCTGAAGTTTATTTCTGCCCAAAGGACGACTGCGGCAAAGCGCTTGAAGTTCATGTCAAATCCGCCAATTTCTCTGCTTATTGCGCCTTCTACGATATCGACCTGAAAAACGTTATAAATGCGCTTGCAGGAAAAAGCAAAAGCATTGATGTAAAATTGGTTATGGACAGCTCGAATTATCAAGGGCAGGTTAAGGGCGACGGCATAAAGCTTGACAATAATGAGCAGCTCATGCACAATAAGTTCTGCGTGATTGATGAAGGCATTGTCATAACAGGCTCCTTCAACCCCACTTACAATGACAACTACAACAACAAAAACAACATGATGGTTGTTTACTCAGCCTCTATGGCGGAAAATTATGGGGAGGAGTTTGAGGAGCTGTGGGATGGAAGCTTTGGGATGGGAAGCAGTGTCAAAAAACCCGTGTTTTACGTCAATAAAATCAGGATGGAGAATTACTTCTGCCCCGAGGACAGCTGCGCATCGCAAATCATAGACTTGATAGAAAATGCAAAGACAAGCGTTTATTTCATGAGCTTCAGCTTTACAAACGAGAAGATTGCGGATGCTTTGATTAAGAAAAATGATTTGGATGTGAAAGGCGTTGTTGACTCGGGGCAGGCATCAGGCCAGTTCTCCCAGTTCAAAAGGCTGCAGCAGTTTGGCGTCAATGTAATAAAAGACTCAGGCAAATACAAGATGCACCACAAGGTGTTCATCATAGACAACAGCACGGTTGCAACCGGAAGCTTCAACCCGACGATGAGCGGCGACATGAGAAACGACGAGAACCTTCTGATAATTCACGACAGGAAAATTGTAAAAAAATTCCTGCAGGAATTTGACAGCCTGCGGAGCCAATAGAAAATTTTTTATATATGATGTTCAATGGCTTGGTTTATGGCACCTGAAGAAGAAAAGGAATCTGACCCCTACAACGACAAAGAAAAAGAAGAGGATGAAGAGTACAACGACGATGTCAAGGACGAGGATGACGAAGAAGACAAAGATGAAGATGAAGGCGAGGAGGAATAAAGAACAGGCAATTGGTTTTTTAATATATTATCCATTATCATAAGCTTTAAAAACATTCAAATTTTCTTTTTTCTATGAGCGATGTTTTGATTATCGGGACTGTTGCGCTTGACACTATTGAAACTCCTTTTGGCAAAGTCAAGAAAGCGCTTGGAGGCTCCGCAACATACGCTTCTTTTGCAGCAAGCTTCTTCTCAAAGCCTGCGATTGTGTCAATCATAGGAAAGGATTTCCCGAACAGCTACATAGAGCTGATGAAAAGAAGGGGCATAGGCACCGAGGGGCTGAAAATTGACAGCAAGACTTTCCACTGGGAGGGCTTTTATGAATATGACATGAACGAGGCCAAGACAAGGAAGACTGAGCTTAATTCCCTTGAGCATTTCAAGCCGAACGTGCCTGAAAAATACAAAGGCATGAAGTATGTTTTTCTGGCAAACATAGACCCGGAGCACCAGCTTTCAGTCCTGAGGCAGATGGACAGCCCTGACTTTGTCGTCCTGGACACTATGAACTTCTGGATAAACAACAAGAAAAAATCCCTGATAGAAGCTATAAAGAAAGTTGATGTGCTGCTCCTGAACGACGGGGAGGCAAGGCAGCTTTTCGGCACCGCCAATCTTGTAGGCGCTGCAAGCCATGCATTAAAATTAGGGCCAAATGCCGTAATAATCAAGAAGGGAGAGCACGGGGCCCTGCTGTTCACAAAAAACAGGCACTTCAGCGCGCCGGGCTATCCGCTCGAAAACATAAAAGACCCGACTGGGTGCGGCGACTGCTTTGGAGGGGCCTTTATAGGGTATCTTGCAAAGACCGGGAACATAAGCGAGAAGAACTTCAGGAAAGCTATTGTGTACGGAAGCGTTATTGCAAGCCACAATGCCGAGGATTTTGGGCTGAACAGGCTGAAGCATCTGACAATTAAAGATATAGAAAAAAGGTACAGGGAATTTCAGGACATAAGGGAGTTTTAAATATCCTCTTTCAAATTAGTTGTAACAACCATTGTCAGGGTTGACTGTATTTCTTTTTTATTTCTCCTGAAATTAAGGACAAATTCGTGAAATTCCCCGACATTCTCGAACTTGAGCTTGATCAGCAAATCGTACTCGCCCGTAATTCCAAAAACCTCCTTTACATGCTTATTATTAATAACTTTATTGTCCAGGTACTCTGTTGCAGTGCCTTTCACGAGCATAAACACAATAAAGTTTTCGCCTACAGATTTATTATTCAGCTTTATGGTGAACTTTTCAATTACATTGCCCTCCACCAGCTTTTGAATCCTCTGGTGGACTGTGCTTGGCCTTATTCTTGCAAGCCCTGAAATTTCCCTTATCGGGAGCCTTGAATCATGCTGAAGGATTTCTATTATTTTCCTGTCCTTGTCATCTATTTCCATAAGGCATAAAGGCTCCCTGCCCAGAAACAGCTTGGGGGAAGTTATTGCAGGCGAGAGCCTCTGATTTTTAGTAAATTTTCCAGCTTCTATTTAAATTTTTCTATTTTTGTCCTATTTTTCAGTAAAAAATTAAAAATTTTCCAATTTTTATTGAAAAAAGTATATAAATATCTATAATTATCTTTAGCACGGTGGTTGCTATGGACAAGGGCGCAAGTTACGAAGTTAAGGACATCAAGCTGGCTGAGCAGGGCCTGCTCAACATCGAGATTGCAGAGTCTAGGATGCAGGCTCTGATGAAAGTCAAAGAAAGATTCAGGAAGGAAAAGCCGTTAAAAAATATAAAAATCGGAATGGCCCTGCACGTCACAAAAGAAACTGCTGTTCTGGTAAGAACACTTATTGCCGGCGGAGCGGATGTTGCAATTACGGGCTGTAATCCTCTAAGCACCCAGAATGATGTTGCTGCTGCGCTTGCGAAGGAAAACGTTAAAGTCTGGGCTTACAAGGGCGAGACAAAGGAAGATTATTACCGCTATTTGAACAATGTCATTGCATTCAGGCCTGACATAACAATAGACGACGGCTGCGACTTGGTTTCTGAAATACACAAAAACCACAAAAATCTGATACCAAGCATAATAGCAGGATGCGAGGAGACAACAACAGGCATTATAAGGCTCAGGGCGATGGAAAGGGACGGCGCACTAAAATATCCAATGATAGCTGTAAACGACAATAAGACAAAGCATCTGCTGGACAATTACATAGGAACCGGCGAATCAACATGGGATGGCATTAAAAGAGGTACAAATGTACTGGTTTCCGGGAGGAGTGTAGTAGTTGCTGGCTATGGTTCTTGCGGCAAAGGGGTTTCCTTAAGGGCTAAAGGAATGGGCGCAAATGTAATTGTGACAGAGGTTGATCCATTTAGGGCATTGCAGGCGCTATATGATGGATATCAAGTCATGAAAATGGATGACGCTGCAAAAGTTGGGGATATCTTCATAACGGTAACAGGTGATATCCAGGTTATAAAAACAAGACATATGGAACAAATGAAAGATGGTGCAATTATATGCAATTCAGGTCATTTTGATGTAGAAATTGATTATAAGGGATTGAAAGCTATGGCTAAAAGTGTAAAAGAGGTAAGGCATTTAGTGGAAGAGTTTACATTAAAAAACGGGCATAAAATAACTTGCCTTGCCCAAGGGCGGTTGGTTAATTTGTCTTTAGCTGAGGGACACCCTAGCGAGGTTATGGATACTTCATTCTGCGGACAGGCATTAGCTTGTGAATACGCAGCAAGGAATAAGGGGAAAATGAAGCCAGAAGTTATCCAGCTTCCTGAAGAGATAGACAACACCATTGCAAAGCTTAAGTTAGAAGCTTATGGTGTAAATATAGATGAGTTGGATGAAGAACAAATTAAGTATCTAAACTCTTGGGAAGAAGGAACTTAAATTTTTATTACTTTATTCATAAAATCAACAAGCATCAAAAGAATTCACTTAAACCCGTGCTCTTCCTTCTCGACAAGGCTGAATGGAGTCTGGTCAACAAGAACCTTCAGGCCGTCGCTTCCTATAGTAACGGGATACACGTCTAAGCTGTGGTCCTGCCCCCTTATCTTTGCAACTGTGAGAACCCTCTCGAAATAAGAGCCTTTCCTTATCCTTGACAGAAGGATTATGCCCTCAAATACAAAATCCATCATGTCGTAATTAAGCCTGTCAAAATCTGTAATGGATCTTTCGGATACAACAAGGAATGTCACTCCAGCTTTTTTCATCTCCTGTATAAACATCAGGACCTGCCTCCTGAATTCCATCTTGTTGCCGTCAAATCTCGGATAGAGGTACTCAAAGAATATCAGGGAGTCAAGAGCAACCCTCCTTACATTGTTTTTCCTGATTGCCTCCACAAGCCCTTTAATGGAGGATATGCCGCCCTTCAATGTTGCTATAGGCTTCTGCACAAAAAAAATCTTGCGCTTATCCACCATTGATTTCAGGTCCATGCCCAGGTTTCTTGCACTTTGGTCAAGCACATCCAGGCTTTCCTCTGTTGATATGAAAATTCCGTTTTCATTGTGCTCTTTTGCGCCGTAATAGATGAACTGCAAAGCCAGTATTGTTTTGCCTGTTCCAGGGGCGCCTGTCACAAGAATGGAAGCATTCCTCCTTAAGCCGCCTTTTAGAACCTGGTCCAAGCCAGGCACACCTGTTTTTATAAGCTCAACCAAAATATCACCCTTTTTACCATTTTAGTTCATACTAATATAAAAGATTTGTGATTTAAAGTATTAGTTTATTTTTAATACAGAAAAGTTTATATTCATGGCGGAGCATTTCAAGTAAAAAAGTGGTGGGCATGCTCGAACTAAAGGAATCCTTCAAAAAGGAGGTAAAAAGCTTAAAGGACTATATACTTCTTATTGCAGTTGATGCAAAGAGCTACCAGAAAACAGTCATTGATGCAACCAAGTTTCTTGTAAACGAGCAGAACATACCGGGAGTTTATGTAACGCTGAACAAGCCATATGAAATAATGCAAAGGGCGCTGAGCAGCAACGGCATAGACACGCGGCTTTTGATTTTCATAGACGCGACATCAAGGACAGAGGCCAAGAAAGTCGGCAATTGCCTGTACATCGGCAGCCCTGAAAAGCTAAGCGACATGAGCGTTGCAATGGACCAGGCAATAAAGGCCCTTCCTGGCGATAAATTCCTCATTTTTGACTCGCTGAATACGCTGTTAATTTTCAACAAGCCCGCGACTGTGGCAAGGTTCATACATTTCCTGACAGGAAAGATGAGGGAGTGGAAAGTGAAGGGCATCATAGTAACGCTTGAAAAGGAAACAGAACAGGTTCTCCTTGACGAGCTAACCCAGTTTTCTGATGCAAGAATAGACATTGGAGGTGAGTCCTGATGGTGCATTTGGTTGTAGTCAGCATAACAACAGTCATATTCGGCATTGCGTCTTTGCTTCTTATCTCGCGGGCCAGGAGCAGGCTGAGCGATGGTTCCATAAGGAGGTACATGGACAATTTTGCAATATGCCTTGCCTTCATAGTGATTTTTTCAGTATGGCAGACTGCAAGAAGCATTATAGGCATCAACATAAATGTGGAGGGGCTTGGGACTTATCCCGAGTACATATTCATAGTGTTTGCGTATATTGCATTTATTGTCGCTTCTTTCAGGGTGCTCAAGATAAGCGAGGAATTCGGCTTTAAGGAAGACGGCAGGAAAATAAGGGAGATAATAAGGCAGAGGCGAAAGCCGAAGAGAGCAAGAAAAAATGCATAAGTCCCAGATAAGCGTGGAATACATGCTCATAATAGGGTTTGCAATGCTCATGACAACGCCGCTGCTGCTCATCTACTATACATACTCTTCCGACTCAAGCGACTCGGTAGCAACAGGGCAGGCATTGCAGATAGCAAGGACTATTGCGGATTCATCAGAGTCTGTTTATTATCTTGGCAAGCCTTCCCAGACTACCTTGAAGCTTAATTTCCCGGACAGGATAAGCTCGGCAAGCGTATCTGACAGGGAGGTTGTATTCAAGATGAAGACGAGAAGCGGCATAACAGATGTTGTGCAGGTTTCGGCTGTGAACATGAGCGGAACGCTGCCAACCAGCCAGGGCATCCACGTGCTGACTATAAAAGCTGATGACGGCTACGTAAAAATAACTTCGAATTAAAATATTTAATTAAAACCATAAAAAAGAGGTGGATTATGCATTCTAAGTCGCAGATATTTACCGAGTTCTTCATATTTCTGGGACTGGCTTTCCTGATAGCAATAGCGTTTGAAATCGCCTCTATCGACCAGTTGAATGACTTCAAGAAGCAGCAGGAAAGCGAGGCTGTGAAGGACTTGGCCCTGAAGCTGCAGAGGGAGGTGCTTATAGCGGCCAATGTTGAGGATGGTTATGTAAGGATTTTTGAGGTTCCGGACAGGCTTGAGAGAATAAATTATACGCTGGCGACAATGAATTACACCATAACTGTCCAGTCGGCAAATGACCTTTACATTGTCGCAATACCAAGGGCCACAGGGAATGTGACAAAAGGCACAAACAAAATCAACAAAACAGGGGGTGTAATCTATATAAATAGCTTATCAGCATTCGCAGATTCAAATATTTGCCAAAATGCACAAAATTTGGGTTTATGCGGCGGATTGGATATAATATATGGCTCAGGTTATCAGGCTTCATGCTGCAGTGGATATAGTTTATGTTGTTTATAAATACAAATAAAATCACAAACTTAATAAATAGTCAAGATGAGTAATGAAAAAATGCTCAAGATAAAAAGAATGTTATTGCTTCTTATAGTGCTCTTACTTTTAATTAGTTGCAAAGAAATTCCTAAAAAAGAAACAAAAACATTATCAGAACTTCAAGTTACAGCTTGCAATAAAGCTGACGAATCCAAAACTTGTGATACAAGGCTTAATGAAGTTGGCATAGTCTTAAAAGAAGATTGTTGTAAAATCTTAGGAAAATGCTGCTAAAAAAGATAACAAACAGAAAACTATTATTTTTGATTTTTGTATTTATATTTATGCTTTCTTCTGTTTCATATGCACAAACTTGTGAGGTAGCCAAGGCAAAGGATGTTCTACGCAAAAATCTTTATCTTTATTTAACAAACCCCTCTTTAAGCCCATTGGCATTAAGCGAGGTCAAAGATTTGTTAAGTTTTTATATAGGAATATCGTCTGGTTTAGTTACTGTTGATTGCTCAGGACAAGGCTCAAGCTCAGGCAAACAATTTGAAGATATAATAAATGATGGGGAAAGCGCACCTGATGTAATTCCTGCTTGCTTTGACGGAACTAAATATGGCGAATGTTCAGCCACTAAACCAAAGTTTTGTTATGGTGGTTCGCTAATCAATAAATGCAATTCTTGCGGATGCCCAAGTGCCAAAAGTTGCAATACAGACGGCGATTGTAATCCAAGCGCAAATATAACCTGCTTTAGCGGTCTAGACTGCGGAAATAACCAATTTACAGGAAATTATTATTGCAACAACAGTTATGTTACAAAAAATTATTTAAACTATACTTGCATTAATCCAGGAACATCTAGTTCTAGCTGTATTTCTTCCACAAATCCTGTAAAATTAAGTTATTGTAATCCTAGTTTAAACCAAACATGTGTTGATGGCTCTGCTGGCTGTCAGGTTACTGCACAAGATACAACTCCCCCAACAATTTCAATTACAACTCCAACTTCAGGCTCAAATGTTTCAGGTTCGGTAACTGTTTCCGCAAATGCGTCAGATAATCTTGGGGTCAGTGGAGTGCAGTTTAAATTGGATGGCGCTAATCTTGGTGCTGAGGATACTGCATATCCTTACTCTATATTATGGAATACAACGACTACTACTAATGGGGCTCGTATATTAACTGCTATTGCCAAGGACGCAGTCGGAAATAATGCAACTTCATCAATTATCGTAGCTGTATCTAATCCGTAAAATCAAAACCCAGTTGATAGTTAATTCTTGCGTCTTTCACTAATAATACGAAAGGTTTATATTCATATTATTAGAGTTTTAATTAAAAAAGAGATTTCAAAAAAGAGGTGCTGATGAATTCTAAAGCCCAGACATGGTACATGGACTTTGCAGTTGCGCTGATGCTTTTCATGTTCACGCTGGCAGTTTACTTCAGCTACACGACTAATTTCCAGAAGCAGGAAAAAAGCAGTTTAGAGGTTATGCTCAAAGACGCAAAATCTATATCATCGTCGCTTGTGTTAGGCGGCTATCCGAGTGAATGGACCAACATTACAGTCATGAGGATAGGGATAGCTGACGAGCAGAAGCTTAATGCCACAAAAGTAAAGAATTTCAAGGGCATTTCCTACAACAGGACAAGGAAGCTTTTTGCCACTCCTTACAACTACTTTGTATTCTTCCTGAACGAAAAGGGGGAAGTGCTGAATGTCAACACTGTCTGCGGCGTAGGGAATCCTATTGTTGAAACAAAATACATAGGCAAAAGCGCTTATTATTATTCTGACGATGATGATGATCTTTTAAAGGATTTTATGAATCAGACTTTTAATGCCGATATTTACAAAGATGATATGGACAGCTTGATGAGCAATATAAGCAAATACCAGTTTTTGGTTATGGAGCACCCGAATCTTCCGACTTCTGTGTACAATACCCACAAAGGGAAGCTTGAGGACTATTCCCACAATGGAAGCCTGAACTTTCTAATGATAAGCGGCGAGCTGGTTACTGCACAGGACAAGGAGCTTGTAGGGGCTACATTCAGGAAATTATCGGGGCAATCATCAAGCCAAAGGACAGCAATAGTAAATAATACCGACATTTACCTGTCTCTGGCTGTCGGGCAGAGCATGGTGTTTGACCAATATTACTATGTTCAGAATGACACATCAGCCTCGCCGCCATCAGTTGATTTTAAAATAATAGCAACGTACAATCAAACTGATGATAATGCAATTGCAAGATGGGGCTATGGCAACGGAACAGTCTATTTTTTCTCTGACTTTGACGTGGATTTTTTCAGCGGCGATTTTATTGAAGTTGTTGAGGACGTGGCAAAGGCGCTTATTTCAGGGACATGCACGGCTGTCAATGAGACATTGGCAAATCCAAAGAATCTTGTGAAGGCAGAGCGCTACCTCAACTATAACTCAGAGATTGTCAGGATGGTGGTTTACGTATGGGAGTGAAAGGAATGTTCTTCACGATTGACAGCCTGCTTGCATCAGGCATAATAATAGTTTCGATACTCCTGATTTCCAACTTTTATATTTCACAGCCCGATAAGGTTAACGTGAATTATGCTGCTCATGACATGGTGAGGGCTTTCTCGTCAATGAAAGTCGGGGAAGCTAAAAATGACTACGTAAAGAGCCTGATTGATTCTGGGGAGATAACCAACACAAACAATTCAATACTTGAGCAGATTGGGGAATTGTGGGCTGATGACAAGCTTAATTTGTCGTATAATCTTACAAAAAATTTAAGCGAAGAAATCATTCCAGACAATTTCGGCTTCAGCGTTTTGGTTAATGGCGAGGAGATTTACTCAAGGAATAAAAGCGTTAAAAGGGCGCTTGTTTCGTCAAGGAAAATAATAACAGGAATAGCAAAGGCAAAGCCGACAGAGGGCTTTACTGCAAGGGTGCTGCTTACAGGGATTAAGAGCAAGAAGACAAATGCATACGCTTATTTCGGAGGCTATGAGGGAGACGGAAATCTGACTAAAAGGCTTGTACTGCCAAAGGACATAGCTTCATTCAACAGCTCATATCTTGAGGTTGACGCAGGAGCGACATTTAATCTGTACATCAACAATGCCTTTTCTGGGACTTACGTTAAAGGCTCTTCCGGAGGAGGAAACATGCTTGCCGACAAGTGGAACATAAGCGACGTATATCTTGCAAATTTTGTGCCCGGGACGAATACCATAGGTATAAATTTTACAGGGGCAGGCACCCCTTATATTGCAGGCGGCTTTTTGAGGGTGGCTTACACCACAGCTTCGTACAATGACACGCA
>JAGVXS010000077.1 GCA_018303685.1 Candidatus Woesearchaeota archaeon | reverse complement strand
GAGCGAGCTTTACTGCTATTTCTGCGAGACGGATTTGGCAGAAATAGAAAAAAAGAAAACAGCCTTGAAAAGCGGAAAAACAAAAAATGATTCCCAACAGAAAAAACATGCGAAAATCAGGAAAAAATTTTATCGTCGAGAAATTAAAATTTGAGAATTTTCGCCTTAAAAAATTGGAAAAATTCTAAAAAAATCCCAAAAAATTATCGTCGGAAAATCCAAAAAATTTCAAAAAATAAAAAGATTTAAATACTAGTTATTTCATAAGCAATATCCTCAAAAATAAAGAAAAATCAAAATGGATCAATCTAGTTTGAACGTAAGTTTGATAAAGAGGAGTGATTCAAAGATTTCTGGACAATCACAGATGAATAAAGTGTTATCTCTAGTTGTCGGCAATAGAATACCGAGAAAATTTTTCTGGACATCTGGCGTAGGCGAAAGCGACATTACAATTCACGCAGGCTCTTATCATCTGGCATTGAAAGAGGCGGGGATTGAAAAATTCAATATCATGGTTTATTCGTCAATTCTGCCGAGCATTGCTGTAGAATCTTCAAAACCAGTAAATGACGAGGTAGTTTACGGCTCTGTTATGGAAACAATAATGGCTGTTTCAAGTGGTGAAAGCGGAAAAAGATTAACTGCAGGAATAATCTATGGCTGGCTGTATGACAAAGAGACTGGCAAGAAATATGGCGGCTTGGTTGCGGAATACAGCGGGCATGAAGCAGAGGAAGATGCAAAAAAGAGCCTTAGAAGCAGCCTCAATGAGTTGTATGAGAACGGCTTTTCAGGCAATTACGCACTAAAAGATGTAAGGATGCAGACAAGGAGCTTTACTCCAAGGAAAAAATTCGGTACCGCAATAGTAGCAATAGGGTTTAAAGATTATATTTATCCAATTGTTGGGTAAATTCCCGAAAGGAACGCCCGGTATCTCTGGTTTTGTAATGATTGCAGAAAGCCACATAAGTATACATACTTTCCCTGATCAGGATTATGCATTCATCGATATATTCTCCTGCAAGGAATTTGATGCTGAAAGAGCAATAGGTTATTCAGTTGATGCTTTTGAAGCAAAAAATGTTGAGAAGCATGTCTTAAAAAGGGGCATGGATTTTCCAAGAAAAATTGTTTTAAGTTATGTTTAGATATGCTTTCTACAATTATAATTACAATTTATTATATCACATGGAACTAAAAATATATAAAAGTCTTAATCAATGCTGCAAATTATGGAATGAATTTAGCCCTAATAAAAAATTGTTTGATGTATGGGGATTTAGGCAATGTTTTTATGATAGGGATGATAATCAGCCATATTTCATTGCAGGTCGTGAAAATGGTAAAACATTAGGTATAATTCCTTTATGGTATGTTAAAAGTACTAATCAATATGTTTATTTTGGTGGCTGGTTTCCAGAGAGAAATTCTTTTTTTTTGAAAGAGAAAACTAAGTTACCGCAATTTTTGGAGCAATGTCCAGAAAATACATTTATAGAAGCCATAGACCAAACAGAAGGTAAATACTATAATTTTTTGGAAGATGAATATACATATTATCTTGACCTATCAAAATATGATAATGATTTTGAGAAGTATTTTAGTTCTTTCGACAAGAAAAAGCAAAAAAATTTCAAGGGAGAACTTAAAAAAATACCAAAATATAAAGTTTTTCATAACAGACTTAGAGATTTTAATAGGCTTGTTGAGTTGAGCATTAAACATTTTGGTGATAATTCCATATATAACGATAAAGCACTAAGGAATGGCATTCTTAAAATGGTTAAATTAGCCTATGAAAAGGACATTTTGCAAATGATAAGCTTAGAGATAAATGGCAAAGTTGAGGCAGTTGATGTTGGCATTACGTATGGTAACTGGTACCATGTTGTTGCGGGTGCCTCAAATAATCAAGAAATAAAAAAAATACAAGTTTGTCGATTTTCTTGCATCATCAGGTTACTGGAAAACCCATTGGAAGTTTGACAAAGAGATACTATTAAAATTTTTAAACTAGAAAAGATTTATAAAATATGCGTTTCTCCAGTCTGAATACAAAAGTTAAACTAACAGAAGATTTTTATTATCCTAATTATTATATGCGGTAATTATGGCTAAACTGGGTATTGATAGATTAAAAGTAGGGTTAGTGCAGGCAAAAGTAAGCAGCCAAATTGAAGCAAACCTTGAGAAAACAGCTAAATCTGTCCAAAATGCTGCCCGAAAAGGCGCACTTATCGTTTGTCTGCAGGAATTGTTTGCAGTGCCTTACTTCGCGCAGAAAGAAGATAAGAAGTTCCTTGAATTGGCGGAAAAGATACCAGGAAGAGTTACAAATTTCCTTTCAAAAATAGCAAGGGATAATAAAATAACCCTTGTCGGCGGCTCATTATATGAGAAAGGAGAAGGTAATAAGCACTACAACACTTCGCTTGTGTTTAATCCAAAAGGAAGCGTAATCGCCAAATACCGCAAAATCCATATACCAAATGACCCAAATTATTATGAGCAGTATTATTTCTCATCCGGCAATCTGGGGTACGTACAGGCTGAAGTTGGTAATTTCAAGATAGCGCCGCTGATTTGCTACGACCAGTGGTATCCTGAAGCAGCGAGAATAAATGCCTTAAGGGGGGCATCTGTCATTTTCTACCCAACTGCCATAGGCTGGACTGCTGACATGAAAGAAAACGAGCCATTTTCAGCTGAAAGGTGGCAAAACTCGATGTGCGGGCACGCCTCAATGAACGGCGTTTACGTAGCTGCTGCAAACAGGGTTGGCAAGGAAGGTGGCATAGATTTTTGGGGCGGTTCTTTTGTAACAGACCCATTTGGAGAGGTTATTAAGAGGGCCAGCAGCTCTAAAGAAGAAGTTTTAATTGCCGAAATTGATTTAGGCAAAGTTGCAAGCTCTCAGGAAGGGTGGGGTTTTCTTGAAAACAGAAAGCCCATGACTTACAGGGAATTATACGAAATTTGATATAATATCATGAATTCTCCAAAAGAACTCGGCTTTAGGATGCCTGCGGAATGGGAACGCCAAGAGGCAATCTGGCTCGCATGGCCGCACAACAAGGACACATGGCCTGCTGAAATGCTTATGAAAGTTGAGAATTCTTATGCTAAATTTGTTAAAGTTTTGCATACCGGGCAGAAAGTTAAGATTTTGGTTGACAATCACGATTCTGAATTAAAAATTAGGGAAAAGCTAAACCAAGCAGGGATAAACCTTTCCCAAATCATCCTTTACCAAATTGGCAATCAAGATGCTTGGATTAGGGACTATGGGCCGACTTTTGTTGTTAATTCAAGAGAAAAGGAGCTTGCGATGGTGAAGTGGAGTTTTAATGCTTGGGGCAACAAGTATGACGATTTAAAACCAGACAATGAAGTGCCTTACGAAATGAATAAAACAATGAAATTGCCTATTTTTGAGCCAGGAATTGTCTTGGAAGGCGGCTCTATAGAGGTGAATGGCTCTGGAACATTATTAACAACTGAGCAGTGTCTTTTAAGCAAAAATAGAAATTCAAATCTAAAGAAAGATGAAATTGAAGAGTATCTCAAAGACTACCTCAATGTTTCCAATATTTTATGGCTCAAGGAAGGTATTGCAGGAGACGACACTGATGGGCATATAGACGACATTGCAAGATTTGTAAATCAAAATACAGTGGTTTGCGCTTTTGAAGAAGATAAAAATGATGAAAATTATGAAATTTTAAAGGAAAATTATGAGCTATTAAATGGAATGAAAGACGAAAATGGCAGGAAATTGAATATCATAAAGCTTCCGATGCCTGGCTTTGTTGGAGATGATGAAAGAAGGTATCCGGCAAGTTATGCTAACTTCTACATTGGGAATCAAGCAGTTGTTGTCTCGATTTTTGGGCATAGTAACGACAGCAAGGCACTAGAAATTTTACAAAAACTCTTTCCAACAAGAAAAGTTGTTGGTGTAAACTGCAAAGCTATGGCGTATGGATTTGGAAGCTTGCATTGTGTGAGCCAGCAGGAACCGGGGGTTTAGAATTTAAATAAAGATTTAAAAAACTTTTAGTACATCACTCTGGCTTCTGCCTTCAAAGGCTTCAGCAACCCAGCTTCCTGCCTCAAAATGTCTGCCATGTCGGTTTTCTCCCACGTGAAGTCAGGGTCTTCCCTTCCGAAATGCCCGTAAGCTGCAGTTTTCCTGTAGATTGGCCTTCGCAGATTTAAATGCTCGATTATCCACCTAGGGGTCAGCTTGAAGTGCTTTTTTACAAGCTCGGCAATCTTTGCTTCTGGAATCTTGTTTGTGCCGAAAGTGTCCACATTTATTGAAGTCGGCTGTGCAATGCCGATTGCATAGGACAATTGGACTTCACACTTGTCTGCCAGGCCTGCCGCAACGACGTTTTTTGCAACATACCTTGCGGCATAAGCTCCGCTCCTGTCAACTTTGCTTGGGTCTTTGCCTGAGAAAGCCCCCCCGCCATGCCTCCCTACCCCACCATAAGTGTCAGCAATTATTTTTCTTCCTGTGACTCCTGAATCGCCTTCCGGACCTCCAATGACAAACTTGCCCGTGGCATTGACATAAACCTGGGTGTCTTTGTCAATCCATTTGCCGCAAACATGCTTGATTACTTTCTCTACAATCTCTTCCCTTAGCTCATCTTCGCTTATCTTGTCTAGGTGCTGCTGCGCGATAACCACCGCGCTAAGCCTTTTTGGCACATTATCATGATATTCAACGCTGACTTGCGACTTGCCGTCAGGACCCAAATCCGGAATAGCCCCCCTTTTCCTTATCTCAGCGAGCTTCATTGTAAGCTTATGCGCCAGCATGATTGGCAATGGCATTAGCTCAGGCGTTTCGTTGCATGCAAATCCGTACATCATTCCCTGGTCGCCTGCGCCTTCCTTGTCAACGCCTTGAGAAATATCCGGAGACTGCCCATGTATGCTTACAAGCACTCCTGCATCTTCGCAGTCTATCCCAAATTGGGGGTTTGTATAGCCGATCTCTCGTAAGGCTCTTCTTGCAATGCCCTGTATATCTGCATATCCCCGGCTTGTGATTTCACCTGCAACAACTACCAATCCGGTTGTTGTAAGGCATTCAACTGCAACTCTGGAATAAGGGTCTTGCACATATAGGTTATCGAGAATAGCATCGCTTATCTGGTCGCAAATCTTGTCAGGATGCCCCTCTGTAACAGACTCACTGGTAACATACGTTATATTCGCCAATTTTACCACCTCGCATCAAAGAATGTCATTATTGGATGTATTCCGGCTCTGTTTATAAAAACTTTTGTGAAAGAAATATTCCAAAAGGAATAATTTTAAATATAAGTTAGTAATCCTGAATAAGCATACGAAGAAGGTTTTGCTGAAATGACTTACGAACTTGAAGAAATCAGGAAAATCAGGAAAAAGCTCGGCATGACTCAGACAGAGCTGGCTAACCGCGCAGGAGTTTCCCAGTCGCTTATTGCAAAGATAGAGAGCGGAAGGATTGACCCTACATACACAAAAACCAAGAAGATATTTGCTGCATTGAGCGAGCTGGAGAAAAAGGAAGAGGTAAAAGCGGAGCAGCTGATGGCAAGCAGGATTATAAGCGTTGCATCAGGAACCCCAATCAAAGGTGTCAGAATCAATAATACTTGAGGCTTTGCTTAACCAAAAAGGCAGTGAAGTCAAGGATGTAATGCAGGAAGCCCCCCCAATAGTGTCAAAAACAACCTCCATGCAGGTGGTATCCAACCTTTTGAAGCACTACCCAATGGTTTTGGTGTCAGAAGGGGGCAGGCTTGTTGGGCTGATAACAAAGAGCGATTTATTGGAGAGATTATATAAGGGGTAAAAATTGTTATTCTATAGTAGTAAAAATAGAAAGATTTAAATACCCTTTATCTTGACCTAAATAATTCATAATTTTTGGTGTAAAATGGTAACTGGAGTAATACCTCAAAGCGGAAGGACTTGTTATGCTTCCCTTTCAAGAATAAATGGAATTACAGAAAGCGGTCTAGCTGATGTTATTAGAGTTATCGAAGAATCCAAAAAGTATTCAACTACAGACTTTGAAGAAGCTCAAAATTATTTAAGAACATTACAAGAACAGGGCTATGTTCAGTTTGCTTTAGCACCCGATACTAAAAGGGAAAATAGGCCGATTAGACTAGTTCTTCTTGGATTAGATACAAAAATTGATGGAGTTAATATAAGGATTGAAGGGACAGACCCCCATAATGTTTCTTCAAAAATAAAAGAAGCTGAAGCAGATTTTGCAATAGTGGGTTTTGATGAACTATTAGCGTCAATGCATACATATTTAGATATGAATGGAAGATTTGTTACAACATGGGGGAATTTCAATGACGAACAAAGAGAACCTACAGATGTTAGAGTGGCAGGGTCCGCAAATCTGAAATACTTTGACGATGAAACCCAAAGAGAATATCAGGATTTTGTTGGGTTTTTCGTTATAGGAAACAAAGAAACAAGACGAGATGAAGGTATAAAAAATAGATTAGAAAATGGTCAAAAAACATACGTAAAAGGAAGGTACGAAGGCATTGTACAACAAGCATTTCCACATATAAAAACTGTTCCTGTAAAAGATGTAGAGGACGCTGTTAAAGATGACAAATATGGCTTAGGAATTGAAATTGTTCGTACAGGGAAAACAGCGAGAGGTAAAGACTTAGTTGTTTATGGGAAACCGCTGTTTTTGTCAGAAAGCTTGATCGTTGCTGATTATGGGCAGTTCCAAAGAAATCTTGAACTCAAAAGAGTACTTCAAGCTCTACAGCCACAGGAATTTTTTGATGAAGAGAGAATATCCAATTTTGTTGATTGGTACATCCTCTTAGAAAGTAATCTTGGAGATAACTGGATTGACAAGCCTGATATTAAAACATTATTCTTGGGAAAATACCCACAGGTACTAAGGCCATACACTCTAAAATCAAGGGAATGGAAACCTTCTGATGACTTACCTCCTGCTAAAAAATTAGAGGAAGCATTGTTTATTGATAACGGATTAAGTTATTTACGAACGGCTTATGATTTTGAAAAAAGATTAGTTGGCACCGATAGGTCAAGAGGAGCCGTGGCAAAAGCTCTTGTTCAAGCAATTAGAGCAATATAAAACTTTTGATTATAAAATGGCCCCTCATTCTTATTAATTTTATAATCTTAACTCTTCTTCAACCCATTCACTTTCCCGAAATTATACACTTTATCCTCAACAACATAAACCTCAAAATTATCAAGATTCTGCTTCAGGAAAGGGCTCAGTATAGTATCGCGGAGCAGGTTGGTCCCTTCAATCATAGTGTTAAAAGATGGCTGCACTATCAAGTTCCTGCCTTTGTACCTGCCTTTCAGGAAGCATTTGAACTGCTCAACCCTTGCCCCTTCTTTCAATGAAACGGCAGGATGCTCATGCCCTATTATAATAGTTGAAATATGCTTTAGGGTTTCCTTATTGGGCGTCTTATCGCCATGGGCAACCAGTACCTTACCAGCTATATAGTAATCAACAACCCGTACATTCCTTTTTTTAGCTATAAGTCCCAGTATAGTGTCATGATTGCCCTTAACAAGCACTATATCTTGGCAGTGCTTTGCCAGCAAATCAAGAAACTTAAGCGTATTGCGCCACTCCTGCTCCGAGATAGTGCCAAACTCGTACTTCAAGTCGCCATTAACAACAATAGTTTTAACTGGATCGCCTTTTAACGTCTTTAATATGCTCCCTATTCTTTTAGCCATCTCCTCAAACTGCAGCCTTGGAACTAATACTCCCTGCTTGTTCAGCGCCTCCTCATAGCCAATGTGCACATCAGCTATAACCAAAGTAGAGTCAAAGTACAACGCCAAGTCTACTATCTCCATATGGGGCAATATTTTCATATACTCAAGAAATTCAAGTGACTATAAATAGTTTGAGATAATAAAAAATAAAGAAAAAGAAAAAAATAAAGCCTGATTAGGCTGTTTCGCCTTTTGCTAGGTCCCAGACTTGCTTCAGTGCCACAACTATGGTTGCAGGCACAACGAAAGCAAGGATGCTGTAAAAGATTCCCTGCAAGTACTGGCCTATAAGCTTAACTTCCTCCCAGCTTTTAATCTGGTCACCGCCAGCATAAGCCACTATTACAATAGAAACAGCTACTAGCAAAAATTCCTTGGTTTCTTTTCCTGATACGTTCAGGAAACCGACAACTAAACCTAGCACAACAAGCAATGACTGAAGCCATACTGCTGCACTCTCTAGTTTAGAGGCTGCCAAGCCAAGCACTACTGCTACAATCACTCCAATGATAAAGGAGTAATTGCCTATTTGTTTCTCCATCTAGTTTCACCTCCTAGTGTGAACTAAAGCCCGAAGCTTCTCCGAGCCCTTAAGCGCTTAGGCGCTTAAGATGTACATCCTGAGAATACCCATATATAAAGCTTTCGCAAAACATTAATTTTTAAAAGTTCAATTCTGGCTTTTCTATCTCAAAAAACCATAAAACAGCTTATTTTTAATAAATAGAGGCTTATTCTTGCTTATTTGTCAAGAACCACTAGCCATATGTCGGCAAATCGCAAAGCGATTTCCGAGCACACTCGAAAATCTTTGATTTCCGATGATTGCAAAGTACATTGGCTTCCAGCCACTAGTCGCAGACTAGTGGAAAATTTCCGACATTTTACCGGATAGTGAAGATTACTAAATGGGGCTCTCAAATAAAATACCCTGTTTTGTTTCCATAAAGCAAAATTTAAATATAAGTTCAATTACATTGTTTTAAAGGAATTTTTACTATAAAAGATTGGAGGTGGAGGATTAAAAATGGCAGCAAAGATAGGACAATGGGCATTTATGGTAGGTGTGCTGATAGCAGTAGTCATAGGCTTGTTCTCAAGCAGATTGGGCGCTGACTTAGGAGGATGGCTGGTATTGCTGTTGGTCGTGTTGGGGCTGATAGTTGGCTTGTTGAACGTAACCGAGAGAGAAACAACACCATTCTTGGTAGCGGCAGCAGCGCTAATGTTAACTGGCCTGTCAGGCGACACATTAAGCAACATTCCAAAAATTGGAAGCTACCTGTCTGGTATTGTGGTGCAGATAGCAGTTTTTGTGACACCAGCAGCTATTGTAGTTGCTTTGAAAGCCATACAGTCATTGGCTAAGGAATAAGGCTTTCTTTTATTTTTTTAACATCACAACTTTTAATAATATCTTGAAAATCCCTTATCAAATGGAAGGTGCCATGTATATGGATGATTCATACTTGAAAGAGTTCGAGGCTGTTGTTGAAAGCATCAAAGATGGCAAATATGTGGTTTTGGACAAGACCGCTTTCTATCCAACAGGAGGCGGGCAGCCGCACGATACGGGAACTATGATTTGCAATGGTGAAGAGTACCCTGTTGTGTATGTGGGCAAGTTCTCTGGGGTTATAAGCCACGAGGTTGGCAAGCTTGGATTGAAGGAGGGCGACAAGGTCCTTGGGAAGATTGACTGGGACAGAAGGTATAGGCTTATGAGGATGCACACTGCAGCCCATATAATAGATGCTGTGCTTTACAATGAAGCTGGCGCGTTGTGCACCGGCAACCAGCTTGGCACAGACAAGTCAAGGATTGACTTCTCGCTTGATGTTTTGGACAGGGACAAAATCCAGCAATATATAGGAATAGCTAATGAGTGGGTTAAGAAGGCAATTGATGTAAAGATTTACTCTTTGCCAAGGGAAGAGGCGCTTAAGATACCGGGCATTGTGAAGCTTGCAGGAGCAATGCCTCCAGAAGTTACAGA
>JAGVXS010000011.1 GCA_018303685.1 Candidatus Woesearchaeota archaeon | reverse complement strand
TTCGGAAGCAGAGGACTAAGAGAAAGGGAAAATGGCATCATCGCTTTGGGATTGAAAGAGAATAAGTTTGGAAACACTTATGCGATTCTTGGGATTGTTTTGGCTATTTTAATCATTGGTTTTGTGGTTTATAAAAATAGAATTAAATCTGCCAAGCCAAAAGGAAAGGCAAAAGGAAAATCCCAAACCAAAAAGTTTTAATATTATAAATAAAAGTTATATACTTAGATGGAAAAAAAGAGGATTTTAGTAGTATTGGTAATCCTATTTTCTTTAATTATTTTTCTTAATGAAAATGCCAGCGCGCAGTGTACTGTTGGTGGTTGCGGCGGCGGCTGCGCAGGCGAGTGCACTTCTGGAACTTCCGAATTTGGCGGCGTTTGCAGTGCATGCGGCATGACTATGAGAAGAGACTGTGACAGCGGCGGTGCTTGGGGTGGCTGGTATTGCCAGCCTTATAAATCGATTCCTATACTAGTATCGCAACGATTTTATGATCTCCCGCCTCTTGGTGATGTTTCAAATTCTGTCTTAACAAGCAATGAACAAGCCAGGCTGCTTTATCTGCGGAACAGCGTCATTGGCGATAATTATGACTCGCTAGATTCAAAGGAGTATCCCTCTTGGGCAGAGTATGAATCTCTTGCGATTAAGCAACAATCTACATATGGGCAATATGGGCAAAGCTGCGGCTTGTGCGGAGGCACAATAAAGTGTGACGGCACTTGCAGCATACCAACTCCTAGCAATTATGGCCAGCCATGCGGCAATCAAGGAACAATACAATGTGATGGCACTTGCAGCAGGCCATGCGATTCAAGGCAAGGACAAGCATGTGGCAACTGCGGCACTTATGACTGCTTGGGTAACTGCATCAACCAAGGATTATGCTTCGTTGGGCAAACCCAAAATTTAGGCAACTGTGGCAATTGTGGCATTCTACAACAAACATGCCAAGGCAACTGCCAAAACTGCCAATGGCAAACCGGGCAGAATTGCAACACCCAAGACGGCTGGTACGGCGGAGGCAACACGCAGACAGCAACTTGCGGCAGTGTTGATAATGATGCCACTTCAGAATTCAGGAACTATGGCTGCTCTGGCGGCTCTTGCACTTATTCTGTAACGCAAACAGCAGATTGTGATGGCTCAGACGGCTGGTACGGCGGCGGAAATTCAGCAGGCTGCGGCTCAGACCCAAATTCTGTATGGAATGATTATTATGTAACCACTAACACAGGCTCTTGCACGTCAACAACCACATGCTCAGGCACCGGCAGTGCCAATTGCGACAGCAATGATGTCTGCAATAACAAATGCGAAGGCACTGTGTTTACTTCAGTGCCCCCAATGAAGGATTATTATGTTGTTTCAAACTCAAACTCATGCACGTCTACAACTGACACTCCTTCAACAGAGAACTGTGCAACTAAAGCAAGCACTGACAGCGACAATTCTCCAGTAGCCTACACTGTGCCAGGCAGCGTGACAGACTACAGCGCATGCACGCTTGGCGGCTGTACTGGCACGGCTTATTCAGATTCCTGCTCAGGAACTATATTGACAGAGTATGGCGCATCAGGCTCTTCTTTTACATCCTCAGCTTATGAATGCCAGAATTTTGAATCGAATTACTGCTCAGGCGACAGGTATTACAGGAATGAGTGGGCATGTACAAGCTCCCCAGGAGCCTGCACAGACGCAGCAGACACCCAAATAGGCACTAATGCAGATGGCGACTTAAAGGACAAGGAATGCGGCGATTCTTTATGCGACAACGCTCCAAATGTTTATGACTCAACAAAAACAGCAACAGAAACAAGCTGTGCAGATGGTTTGGATAATGATTGCGATGGGCAAGTTGACTGCAATGACCCAGACTGCAACGGCTCTGTTGCAGGCACAGTAAAAAACGCTGACAACCAATCTGTATCGTCTGCAAGCGTCAGCGCAAAGAAGGGCTTTACAACAGTTGCAACATCCACGACAAGCCAGCAGGGCAGCTACAGCATCGCCTCGTTAAGCTGCGATTCTTATGACTTGGTTGCCTCCCATCAGGATTACGCGCCAAGAACCCAGGCATTCAGTTTGGCGCCAAACCAGCAGTTAACCATAAACTTTGACGGCGGCAATGCGCTTGTTTTTGGCACTTCCTGCGAGCAGGACTGCACTTTTGCAGCAGACAACATAATACATGCCTCATGCGACGGCAAAAACGGCTGCGCTTTCTATGACAGCATTGCAAAAGCAGCCTGTGACAACTCCCAGCCAGGCTGGTTTAGGGACTACAACGAAACGCATTATGTGGCATGCGCTTCCGGCGCTCCGCAGCCAAAGGTGGAGATCGAAGCAAGCCTAAGCTGCGAAAGCGGCACTCTTGTTAAGGTTACGAGAATAGTTATCTATAACGGCGAGCCTGTAAAGCTCGTTGTTGCAGCCTGCGGCTAGTCAAATGCCAAAATTTAAAATAGACGAAATCACGCTTGTGCTGATTGTTGCTTTGATAGCCATGGTTGTCGGCGTTTACAATAAGACAGCCAAGCTGGAAATGGAGGCGGGGAAAATAGCGGAGGTTATTTTGGATGATCATGCAATAAGCTTTGTAAATAACGGCGTTATCGATGGGGACAAGCTGAGTCAAATCCAAAACATGGACTACAATCAATTTAAAGATTATCTTAAGGTTAAAAATGACTTCTGCATTTATATCGAGGACGGCAATGGCAACATACTGCTTGCAAAAGGCTCTTCAAAATTGGGCAGAGATGGCTTGTACTGCAGAGAATAATACTATTGCTAAATTTTTCAATAAAAAATGAGCAGAAACCAAAAAGCCCAGTCATGGTCTATAGACATTATCTTTGGGGTAATAGTATTTATGGCTGCTTTTTTTGTATTTTTTGCAGTTTTAAGCGAGGATCCCAATGCAAAAATCAGCAGGCTTAAGGAAGATGCATCAATAATAATAAGGCAGATAGTGTCAGGAGACTCATCGCTCAGGATTGTGGACGGAACAGAAGTTAATGAAAGCAAAGCCAGCAAGCTCAAAGAAATGAATTATGAGGAACTGAAAAGGAGATTCAGGGTTGAAAATGATTTTTGCATATACATCGAAGACAGCAAAGGAAATATTGTCCTTATAAACGACAGCTATAAGGGGATTGGCTCGCCGCAAATAAACATAAGCGGCACGTTGTGCAGCCAGAAATAAACAAAAAATTATAAATATGCCCTAATTCTGGTTATATATCAAAATGCCGTCTAAAAAGAGGGGTTATTTCTTTGTACTGGATGCTGTGCTCGGGCTTTTTGTAATTGCGATGGGTATTTTCATAATAAGCACTTCTTACGTCAATGTGCCGCAGCTTACCCAGGTAAGCCTGCTTGCAGACGACCTGCTTGTTTTTCTCTCCAACACAAAAATAAAAGACCTTAACAACCCCTATGCGGGCATCGGCGGGCAGCTGTGGAAAGACGGCGTTATAACGGACGCTGACAACTCGCTGCTTCAGCAGGTTGGGGAGTTTTACGCTACAAACAAGCTTGACACGGCAGAGAAGTTCGTAGCAAATGTGTCAAAGGATATCGTGCCTGAGCAGTTCAGGTACGAGGTTTGGATTGACGGCAATTTGATTTATCCAAGAAACCCGGCAGCAGAGCATATAAGCTCAAAAAACAATACAGCGCTTTTGCTCACCTCAAAAAAGCTCACTTTCGGGATTATGAGCAGGACAACAAGCAGCATATGGGGCCCCTACAAGGCAGAGGTGTTCACATGGGAGGGGTAAGGAAAACCATTGATTTCTGGCGTGCAAAAAAAAGCGGCTTTGCAGGCATGGGCAGGAAAGGCATATTCTTCACATTCATCGCAATAACAATAATGGCTGTTTTCATCATAATATTCACGCCTCAGTCGGGCGTAAGCCTCCAGAAAAACTCCCAAGCCCTGAAAACAAGGATAGGGTCTGTAGACGGCTATGTCAGCGACTTGGAAAGCAGTTATTTTGAAACAGTGCTCAGGGCCACGACTTTCAAGGCTGTGCTGTCGCTTATTTTCTATGTAAACTCGACCGGCTCCTACCTCACAGATTTTGACTCCGCATTTTCGGAAGTCATGGTGACCGGAAGGATAAACGGGCTCCCGATAGACTCAATTACAGGCAAAAAAATTATGGAAAACAGCACGCTGACGGACTGGAACAATAAGATTATATCAACTGCAAAGGACACATTGAACGTGAATACCACAATCACAATAATCAACGTCTCGGCATCCCAGTCAAAGCCGTGGAACATCGACTCAAGGCTCCTTGTTAATTTTACGGTTGCATCGAATGTTGCTGAATGGAAGAAAAGCTCGGCTGTAACAGCCACCATAGGTATTGAGGGCCTTCACGACCCCTACTATCTTGTGAACACAGACAAGGCATATACAAACCAGATAAAAAAATCAACAGTTGAATTCAACCAGTGGAGCATAGAAAAAGTAAGGGAGCATTTAAGAAACGGCTCTTATATGTACTGGCAGAATTCCGATGCACCAAGCTTTTTAATGCGCTTTACCGACAGCATAAGCCCTTCAGGCTGCTGCGGCATCGAGTCTTTTGTCAACCCGAACAAAATAACCCCAAGCGACCGGATTGAAAGCTATATGGACTACCTGTTCTGGACGCACAAGTTTGCCGGCAACTGCACGCAGCTTTACAACATAACGGGCTTATGGGACGAGTTCAAGTTTTTCAAGCTGGATTTAGGGCACATGGCAAAGTACAACATAACATCCCAGTACGCCGTAAAGACTTGCTAAAAAAGGAGTTGCCACTCAGCTGCAATAACTAAAGTTTTTATATGCCCGAAATCGAATATTGAAGATATAGCCAAACAACAAAGTAATTGGGCATATAAATTGTTTGTTGTTGGCTGTCTTGCCAGCCGCAACAATACCTGATTATTTGTGCAGTTGGCAATAAAAAATCAAAGATTTTTGCATAATGCCAAATTAAAGCATATGGCTAATGACAATGTGCTGAGGACATCGGCGGATGAGCTGCTTGAGCTGGTAAAGAAAAGCGGGAAAATATCTGTTGAGGACGCCGCAAAAAAGCTCAAAATGCCTGTTGCAAGCATTCAGGCGCTTGTTGATTTTTTGGTTGAGGAAAAGGTGTTTGGCATAGAGTACAAGTTCACAACCCCCTATGTGTACCTTTACAGGGAAGGGGTAAGCGGGGCAAAAGAAAAGGAAAAGGGCTTTACTGAAGGGCTTATAACAAAAGAGAAGTTTTATGAAAGGGCGAAAGGAAAAAGGGTGCCGTATGAGAATATCGAAGGCTTGTGGAGGAAATACCTGCAACAAAATCTTGCCCATATACGCGAGGAGTTTTTGAGGAAAGCCCGTGAAAAAAAAGTTCCGGAAGGAAAAATAGAAGAGCTTTGGAACAAATACCTATCCTACTTATAATTAAAAATGGATATTGATGATTTTTTGGAGAGGGAGCTTTCTGGAATTGGCTTGGATACGGGCAAATCCGGAAAACCGGAAAGCCCGGAGCATTTCAGGGACATTGATGCATCGCCGCTATTCGAGAACATAAGGGCTGATTTGGGCAAAGGCAACCTGGAGCTTGCAGAACAGAGCTATGTGCAGCTATGGCATATTCTGGCGCAGCAAAAGCTGAAATGGAACAAAGAGCTCTATGAGCAATTGCTTGCGCTTTCAAGGCAGTTCTCAGGCATGCTAAGCCAGGCTTACGGCGATGTGAGGAAAAAGGCAAGCCAGATATACGAGCTTATAGGCAGGGGAAGAAACTCACTTAAGGAGGGGAAAAAAGACGTGCCTTTTAGGATTTACGCGGAGATAGAAGATTTGCTGAACTCCATGCCAAATGTCTTTTTTGAGGAAAAAAGGGCTATACAAGAGCAGGTTATGGAGTTTTATAAGGAGCTTAAGAATACAACAGACAACGAGCTTGTAAGAAGGGTGTCCTCCCTTGTTCAGGAGGTAAACATGCTTATAGACAAGGTAAATGCCTCCATAAGGGCAAATGACATGATAAATGCCATTGTCAGCTACAACAAGTGCATGGAGCTCTATAACCAGGTGCCGGAGGGTTTTTTAAGGCACAAAAATTCAGCCGGAATGAGGCTGCTGGAGATTTATAAAAGCCTCAGCATTTACACAGAAATATCAAGCCTGCAAAAGCAGTTAAGCCGGCAGCCGGCACGGCAGCAAGCCAGGCAGCAGGCTCCCGGGCAGCAGGAGCAGCCCATTAGAAGCATTCCAAGCCAGCCGGCAACGATGCAGACATTGACAAAGCCGATGCTTGTGCACACCAAGAAGGAGCTTGCCAAGAGGTACATTGAAAAAGGCTTTTATAATGAGGCTGCAAAGGGAATAGAGGAAGCGCTGCAGCTTGACCCAGGCGATGCCGAAGCAAGGGCGATACGCGCAAAAATAAAGACACTGCAATGAAAATACGGCAAAATCCTGTTAAATAAAGCGTATAACCAAAAAACAAAATGGAAAGGGGCGAGAGGATAATTGACACTTACGAGCTTAACGTAAATGACATAGTCGTCGATGTTGCGGTAATATCGAAAGACACTGAACCGGTTCCCATATACACCATTTCCATAACAAACATAAGCGGCACCACAAAGATAATTCTTGAAAAGATAAGGGACGAGTTTGTTGCAGAGGAGACAAAAACACTGACAGAGGACGAAGGCGTCTACAACATACAGGAGCAGTTCAAGGACAAAATTCTCAAATTGCTTGCAAAATATTTCCCTGACGCGGACAAGAAGACTATGGATATGCTTATAAATTACATACTGCAGCAGAATATAGGGCTCGGAAACCTGGACATCCTGCTCAAGGACACAAATCTTGAGGAGGTTGTGATAAACAATGCAGAAGAGCCCGTATGGGTTTACCACAGGAAATACGGCTGGCTGAAAACCAATGTGCTTATTCCGACAGAGTCAAGGATAAGGCATTACTCCACTATAATAGGCAGGGATGTCGGCAAGGAAATAACCATTCTCAACCCGCTGATGGACGCCCACCTGAAAACAGGCGACAGAGTAAACGCCACTTTGGCGCCGATTTCCTCAAAAGGCAATACAATAACTATAAGGAAGTTTGCAGTCAAGCCATGGACTGTTACGGATTTTATAAAGGAAAGGGTGATTTCCTATGAAGGTGCGGCCCTGCTGTGGATGGCTGTGCAGAACGAATTGTCTGTAATTATTTCAGGAGGAACCGCCTCCGGAAAAACAAGCATGCTGAATGTCATTTCCAATTTTTTCCCGCCGAACCAGCGCATAATATCAATGGAAGACACAAGAGAGCTGATGCTGCCAAAAGTGCTCCATTGGGTGCCGCTGGAAACAAGGCTGCCAAACCCTGAAGGGAAAGGCGGCATTGAAATGCTTGACTTGATAGTCAACTCCCTCAGGATGAGGCCTGACAGGATTATTGTAGGCGAAATAAGACGGAAAAAGGAAGCTGAAGTGCTTTTTGAAGCCATGCACACAGGGCATTCGGTTTACGGCACTTTGCATGCAAACAATGTAAGGGAAACGATAAACCGGCTCACAAACCCGCCAATTGACCTGCCAAAGCAGCTTTTGTCAGCGCTGTCTCTAATCGTTGTGCAGCACATAAACAGAAGAACAGGAAAGAGAAGGACTTTGCAGATTGCCGAAGTGCTTCCCAACGGCGACCCGAGGCTTTTGATGCAGCTTAACCCGCTGAAAGACACTTTGGAGATTGTAAATGAGCCATTGGCGATTCTTGAAACCTTAAACCTTTATACAGGGCTTTCAAAGCAGGAGATATACGCTGACATGCAGTCAAAGATTGAAATCTTGAAGTGGATGGTGAACAAAGGCATGACAGACGTCAACAGGATAGGCTTGATACTTTCAAAATACTATCTGAACAAGCCATTCATGCATCTAACAGGTGTCTAAAATCGGGTTTGTAAACAGGGTAGCTTCATTTTTCCCTGGGCTTAAGAGCGAGCTCAGGATAGCGCACTTGCCGTATACTACGATAGAGTACGTCAACAAAAACCTGAAAATAACTGCTTTGTACGCGTTTTTGCTCACCATCCTGTTTTTTTTCGTTCTGCAAAAAGCAAAACTATCCTTGCTGCTGCTGATGCCAATTTACATAGTTTTATTCATCTTGCTCTTTGAATATTCACTGCTTAAGGTAAAGGCCAAGATACGGGGGCGCGAGCGCGAAATCAACAAGGAAGTGCTGTTTGTTGGAAGATACCTGCTTGTAAAGCTTTATTCCGGAAGGCCGCTGCTCAACGCCCTTATAGAAACTGCAGGCAGCAGGGGCATCGCCCTTAAGTACATAAAGGAGATAGTTGATGACATAGACACAGGCAACACGATTGAGGATGCTTTAAAAAACGCGATGACTTACTCGCCTTCTGAAAAATTAAGGAGGGTGCTGTTCCACATAAACAACGCGCTCCAGCTCGGCATAGATGTAACAAAGCCCCTTGAATCCGTGCTGGAGGAAATAACAAAGGAGCAGGAGCTGGAAATCAAAAAATACAGCAAAAAGCTGAACACTTTGGTTATTTTTTACATGCTCGCAGCTGTTATCCTGCCCTCGCTTGGCGTTGCAGTATTCATAGTCATATCAAGCTTCATAAACTTCCCGATTGACTTGAAGAACCTTCTTGTGTTCATATTTTTCATTGTTGTAATCCAATTTGTCTTTATAACGCTTTTTAAGTCAATAAGGCCCATGGTGAACCTGTAATGGCATTCAGGATTATATTTCTGGAGGAGTTTGGCAAGGCATTCGTGCCGAAAAAGGCGGCGCCGCATTTGAGAAAATATCTGCTTAAAGCCGGGTTCAACGAGGTGCCGTACAGGTTTTTTGGGCTTTTGTTTTACGCATCAGCGGTTATAACAACTTTGATATTTATAGTATTTGTATACCCTTACCTAAGAAGATTTTCCCTGCTTGAAATCTATGTTTACTCGTTTTTGGGCTGGTTCCTTGTGCAGCTTTTTTTTGCAACCCTTTTCATACTGCTTGTGTATTTTTACCTTGACCTGAGGATTTATTTCAGGACAAAAAAAATGGAGGAGCAGCTACCGGAGTTTCTGCAAGTGCTGTCAGCCAACCTGAAAGCAGGAATGACTTTTGAAAGGGCTTTATGGGCTGCAATCAAGCCAAGGTTCAATGTGCTTGGCTCCGAGATGGCAAAAGCCTCCAAAAAGGTTATGACAGGGTATGACATCGGCAAAGCGCTTACAGAGCTTTCTGACAAATACGATTCTTTGATGCTGAGGCGCACAGTAGACCTGATAATAAGCGAGGCGGAAAGCGGAGGCAATATAGCAGAGCTTATTGACAGGCTTGTTGACAACCTCAAGCAGACCAAGGCGCTTAAGGACGAGCTTTCCGCATCAGCCATTGCTTACGTGATTTTCATATCTGTGATTGTTGTTGTTATAAGCCCGCTGCTTTTTGCGCTTTCATTCCACCTTCTGGTGCTTATCCTGAATTTCATAGGCAATCTTTCTGTTGCAGCGCAGCGGGGAGCAGCCCTGCCTTTTGTGTTCTCAAAAATAAATGTAAACCAGGATGATTTCAGGGCTTTTTCAATAGTTGCAATCCTTACAATCTCATTTTTTTCGTCGCTGATAGTTGCCATAGTTGAAAAGGGCAGCATGAAAAGCGGGCTTAAGTACATCCCCATATATATTTTCGGCTCGATGATGTTTTATTTCATTTTCATGAAAGCTCTGGGGGCGATGTTCGGCGGCATATTATAGAAATTCAAAACAAAAAGTTTATAAACAAGAAACTAAATTAAAAATTAAAAGAGGAAATTAAATGGCAACGGCCAGATTTAAAAATACCAAATCCCAGGCAGCTTTGGAATTTCTCACAACATACGGCTGGGCATTTCTGGTTATACTCATCATGATTGGCACGCTTGCTTACTTTGGGATATTGAGCCCCAGCAAGCTTCTGCCAAACAGGTGCAATTTCGGCTCTGAATTCCAGTGCCTGGATTATCAAATCGGAGCAACTACATTTAAAATAAGGATGAAGAACAACATAGGTGAGCCGATGGATGTATCATCTGTAGACTTAAGCGGTGAAAGCACAACAGCGTATACTTGCACGTCGCCAGCAGAGCCAACGCCGCCTGCAGGCTTAACTGGATGGAAATCAGGCGAGGTCAAGGAGATTTTATGGACAGGCTGCTCAGGAGGGGGGATAGTTGTTGGTGAAAAAGGCAAGGTTTTGGTAACTATAAGATATAACACAGTATCCAGCGGCTCTGGCTATGCAAAGGAAGTGAAAGGGGAAGTTCTCTCTACAGTTATCTAAAATCCCTATAAAACACAAATTTTATATATGTTCTTTCTGCTTTCAAAGCAAAAAAGGGCTGGCAATATGGCTAAATCACAAGCTGCACTGGAATTTCTTGCAACCTATGTCTGGGCTTTTATTATAATTGCCACTACGCTTGGCGCCCTGTATTATTTCGGCATTTTTGATTTTGGAAAGTATCTCCCGCAGAAATGCATGTTCCCGTCACAGCTCAAATGCCTTGATTTCAGCCTGAAGCCCGGTGAGGTAAGAATCAAGCTTGCAAATAACCTGGGGGAGAATATAAGGGTAACTCAGGCCCAGATAACAAATGATGCTAATCCTCCCATTTCATGCACCCCCATTTCAAGCTTTGACTGGGGGCAGGCAACTGAAAAGGACTTGATTTTTGCTTCCTGCACAGGCGGCGCTTATATCGCCGGGGAGAGGGTTGATCTGAAGGTGTCATTGAGCTACTACGCTGTAAACACGCCAAGCCAGCCCATTCACACAGTAACCGGTAAGATAAATGGAAGAGTCACATCAAGTTAAGGCACAGTCATCCTTAGAGTACCTCCTAATCGTAGCCCTGACTTTTGCCATAATCGTGCCTACGACTTACCTGTTTTACAATTACTCCAGGGAGTCAAGCCAGGAGATAACTGATGCGCAGATAACAAAGCTTGGCAGGAGCATAGTGGACTCCGCGGAGTCTATTTTTTACTCGGGGCAGGGCTCAAAAACCGTGCTGGAATTGAATATTCCCGACAGTGTGTACAGCGCATTGATAATAGACGGAAGGGAGCTTGTATTCAATGTGACAACAACTTTCGGCGTTTCGGAAATCGTTTTTTTCTCCTCTGTCAATATAACCACACTAAGCCAGAACTGCAATGCAAACGTTTGCAGGATTCCGGAGCTTGGAAACTCAGGGCTTAAAAAGGTAAAGATAGAAGCTGCAGCCAAAGACAATGTCAGGATTGAAGTTATATAATCCAAAATGCGGCAGTTTAGGCATGAAAAAATGCATACGAAATCCCAGTCAGCCATGGAATTCATAATGCTTGCATCCTTTATGCTTCTCGTTGTGCTCGGCTTTTTTGCAGTAACCAGCTCAAAGCTGCTAGAGGCAAGGGAGGAGGGCAACAGGAAAATTGCAGAGGACATTGCAGAGCTTGCGTATAGCGAGATAGATACTGCGCAGTATGTCAATGACGGCTACTCAAGAATTTTTGCAATGCCGCAGGCTGTCAATGGAGTTGACTACACCATAAAAATAATTGACAACAGGGAGCTTGCGGTTGATTATCTTGACAAGGGGCACATAAAGTTCCTTCCTTCAAATGTAACAGGGAGCATTGTAAAAGGAAACAACAAAATATCCAGAAACAATGGTATCGTATCTATAGAGAATTTTGAAATACATTAATTTTGTCAAAATTCTCTAAGAGAACTTTGAATGTAAAGTGATGAAATAGGAGGTTATTCAAAGTTCTCTATAAACTGAAATTATACATAGGGTATATTTTCATGAAACTTTATGCCGTAAACATAAACATAATTCCACAGCATGCCCCTTTTTCTTGTCACAAAGACTGAAAATCCTGCATCGCGGAACATTTTTTCTATGACCTTGTCATTGGACAGCCATGCCACATTCGGTATAACTTTGAAGAAATCAGCATAATCGACAAATACAATCTTTCCGCCGTAAGGCAGCAAGTCCCTCATCTCCCTGAGCACCTTTTTCACGTCCTGAAGATAGCCCATCATTCCTATGCTCACTATGGCATCAACATGCGGTATGGAAGGATGCACCCTGTTTACCTGGTGCTCGTCATGAATTACTATTACATGATTATGCCCCCTTTTAATCAGCCTTTTTTTTGTTATGAGCAAGTCCCTTCTCGACAGGTCAGTCGCATAAACCCTTCCATTTGGGTTGACAGCCTCTGCAAGATGCAATGTCAAGGTTCCAACAGAGCAGCCGAATTCCAGCACCTTTTTTCCCCTTACATCACCAAGCAGCGCAAGTATCTCTTTCCTTATGCTTTTGGGCAGTATAATCTTTTCAGTCAGCAGTGTGGCGTATGCAAGGGAGTCATTTATGGCTATGATTGCGTCAGGATTGTAATAAATCTCGAGAAGAAAATAAATCGGAATTCCGACAAAAATAAGCGACAAGCCAAGCTTTAGTATGCCAAGCGCATTTGCCTCGTTCAAAAGCCACAGGGACATAATGCCTAAAATTAAGGCTATTATAATGGCGGAGCCGGCTCCTGCAAACGGCACTTTAAAGCCTCTTTGCACAGAGGGCTCCTTAATCCTGAGCACAGGAACTGACAAAACCACAAAAATATAGAGCAGCAAGCCCAGCGGCAGCAGCAGGCTCAGCAAAGCCTTATACCTCCCGAATACCATCCCAAAGGCTGCGAGCGCGACTATTGTCTGGAATATGATGGCTTTGTACGGGGTTTTAAATCTTGGGTGTATTTCGCTGAACTGGGATATGAACAACTTGTCCCTTGCCAATGCAAGTATCAGCCTTGGAAGGGTTATTATTTCGCCTGCGGCAGAGCCGATTAAAGCTATGAAAATGCCGATGTTTACCGCCAGCATGCCAAGATTCCCAAATGCCTTTTCCGACACAAGCGACAAGGGGGCAGAGCTTGAAACAAGCGACTTCCATGGAATTACTCCTAATGAGACAACCGCAACAAGGATTCCCATTGCCCCTACTATGACAGTTCCCCACACAATCGCCTTGGGTATTGTCTTTTCAGGCTCTTCTGTTTCCTCGGCAAGATAAGTTGCGGACTCCCAGCCAAAAAAGCTTTCAGCTATGTAAAAAATGCTGATGAAAATAGAGGCTGTGCCCAGTGTGAAGAAAGGAAAATAATTTGAAAAGTCTATGTGGAAAGCCCCAGGAACCACTACAGAGGCTACAACCCCAATTGACAATGCAGCTATCATGACGACAACAATCCCGCTTGTCTCGATGCCTATGTATGCTATAATGTTCAGAAGAATTATGAAAGAAACGCTTATGATTATTTTCAGCCAGAAAGCTGACGAAGGCATGAGGTAGTCAATTGCTGCTGCCACTACCAATGCTGTTGTTAGGTTGCCCACAATCCATGCAAGCCATCCTATCATGAACGAGAAAAACCTGCTGTAGGCGTGCTTGCTGAACTCATAGATACCGCCTGCCTTTGGGTATGCTGACGAAAGCTCTGCAAAAAACGTGCTTATGTAAACTGCAATAAGCGTAAGCACAGCCCATGCAATTATTGAGGCGTTTCCAGAATAGTTGGCTGCTATTGAAACCCCAAAGAACAAGCCAGTGCCCATTATAGAGGCTATTGCCAAGGACAGGATTGTCCAGAACCCGAGAACTCTCTTTAATTCGGCCATTGCCTTAACTTTGGGCTTTATGTTTAAAAACAATTGTTTATACTTCAATGTGGTGAAAAAATTGGAATAAAAAACCGCCCATATAGAAACAAATAAATAACCTAATCAAAATAACAGAAATATGAAAAAATATATTGTTTTTTGCTTTTTGGTTGCGTTGCTGCCTGCAGCCTATGCTGCCTGTACCATTCCAACGGAAAACACGGAGATAATGGAAACTGCTGTTTTTTGCCCGGGAATTTACAATATTGAAAACGGCATAAAAATAGCCAAGGACGGGATTGCAATTGAATGCAACAGCTCTGTTTTGAGCGGGAACGGAATAGGCTACGGCATTCTGGCTAAGGGCAGGCAGGATGTCGCTGTGAAAAACTGCAATGTATCAAATTATGAAATCGGCATTTACCTCGACAGCACAAACAAAAGCATTTTGGTTGGGAATCATCTTTCAAAAAACAAATACGGGATTGCATTGTTCAATGCATTTGGCAATGATGTTGATGGCAATATTTTGGCCGGCAATGCAGACGACAAAATAGCTTTCCTTCCTTCCCAAGCCGGAGACGGGAAGGGGCAGGCTGAAACGCAAAAAAAGGATATCAGCTCTCCGCACAAGGTCATGGAGGAAGTAATAAGTATTAAAAAGCCGTTTTTGAAGGAAAACGAGGTTTTGGACGAGGTAAATTACATTTTCAGCAAATACTTCAATTTAACCCAGGAAAATCTCGAGATAAAGAGGGACGTTTTTTACAATGAAAGCGACAAGAGTACAAGGATAGCCCTTCATTTAATGCCGAAAAAGATGCTGCTTAATGTAAGCGTTTACGAGAAAATACCAAAGTGCGTCAGCGCTTACGTGAATGAGATACTGATTGAGACGTCAGGGTACGAGGTTGTCAGAAACGATCCGCTCATAATGTGGACCTTCCCCAGACTTGAGGGCAATAGCAAAATATCATACAAAGTCTTCAAAAGAATCGACGAGGAATGCAAGAATCTCCTGCTGGCATTTGGAATAGCCGCAGGGCTTGAAGAATTTGCAGAGGAAAAAAGCCCAAGCATAAATTATATGCTGGTTATATCATTCGTCATGGCAGCTGCTATTGTTTTGTATTACATTAACCGAAGTTCAAGGCGAGCCTGAAGGCATAGGGCTTGCCCATTATCAATGACTTGGAATCCCTTATGTCATAAACCATGGAATCCTTGTACGGAAAGACGGTTACATTGACATCATAACTGCCCAAATCCGTCCTGTCAACGCTTGCCGGGATTTTGGCATTTAAATCCGCAATTTTGGCAGCCAAGTCATATATGTATTTCAGCCTGACGTTCAACAGCGACGAGAATTTCTCGAAATTAAGCTGGCTGCCCTGGCTGGCTACTTTGAGCGGCAGTTCCACTTCAAACAGGACATCATTCTGGTTTATCTGCACTTTTGAATTTGCACTGCCTTTTTCAACATCCCATCCCTGGCTCCTGAAGTCCTCAAAGTCCCTGAGGCATGCATTAATGTTGAGGCTCAAGTAATCTGAAAGCTGGCTTTGCAATTTCTCGATTGGTGGAACTCTGCTTCGGCTGCCGTAAATGTAATATTCAACCCCTGAATTCGGGGCTTGCAGGTAGCTGTCAAGCACTATTATTCCCTGCCTGCCGAGCAGCCTCAGGCTGTCTTCCGCTGTTTTCTTAATGCAGCTGCTTACGTAATTCTCAATGCTGGTTTTCTCGAATACAAGAGGCTCGGCTGAATTTTTGTTCCTGAAGTGGTTTGCCGCATAAATCACCAATGCCGCTACTATTGCAATAAAAATCGCAGCAATAATTATGAATGCAATCTGGGCTTTTTTATCCATCTTTCCACACATCATTTATTTTTTCATGCTCCGGCGGCAGTATTGTCAGCCTGTTCTTGCCGTTGTCCTGAATAAGGACATTGCCATTTATTCTAGCTATTGGCTTGAAATAGTCTGTCCCGTATTCGTAGTTTATATTCTGTGCCGTATCTTCTTTTTTGAGGTTTAAGTTCAGCTGTATTACACTGTGAATTTCATTTCCAATCTCCATTTCTTTTATACTGTAGTAATTACTCGGGTAAACTATTGACAAGTTGCCGTTTATTTTGTTTTTATTCGTTAGAAAAATGCTGTTGAGGAAAATCAGGTTATTGTCGTAGGAGAATAGCGCGTTTATATCCCTTAATCCACTGTATACAAAACTGCTCAGCAAAGATGCAGTCTGGTTGTTTTTCAGAGGGTATCTTAAATAATTCACTATTCCGTTTAGTTCAATCTTTTTTTCAAATAAATCCACTAAGCCGTTGTAGTCTTTGAACAGCTGCGCCTTGCTTTTCCTTAGGCACAGCCTGTAAACCTTTGATTCTTTTGGAATGTTGACTACAAAATCCTTTCTCAAGTCCCTGTCGCTGTAGAAATAGCTTCCTGCAGGGGTGATTGTGAGGCACTTGAAGCCAAAAACATTGTCAGTCTCAACAACTGCAGAATTATTTGACTCAATGCTCTCGTTGTAGCCGTCTTCTATTTTTGTGAGTGTCCCGTTTTCTATAACATATTGGGGATTGTCGCTGCTTTTGTCAACAACGACTTTTCCCTTGCCAGAAAATTGGTATTCATTGAACGTGCAGTCAGTGATTTTCAGGTTGACATTTGATTTCGTTGTAATCTCGACTTGATTGCTTACCCTGAATTCGCTGTCCTTGATGTTGTCAACCCTTATGCAGTCGCTTATGAACGTGTCTGCTTTTTCGACGGAGAAAACATCTTCATAACCGTCAAAATTGTCTATGTTGGTGGAGGCGCTTTCATTCGTCAATATGGAATCAGCGTGCTGGAATTTTATTTTAGAGCCGTCATAGGAGCACTTAATGCAATTGTTTATGGATGTCTTGTCAATTTTCCAAAATTGTATAGCATCAAACTCAACGCCATTGCCGACAACTTTCCCGCCGGTAATTCCATCTGTAACAATGGATTTTTTTGTTATTTCGCTTAAAGCCCCGTCTTTTGCATTTTTGTCAAGCTTGTTCCAGTCGCTTACTTTGTTGATGTTTGGAGTGCCTGAGGAATCTTTGAAGGATAGCTGGTCTTTGGTTAGTTGATTTAGTCCATCATCAGAAAGCTCATCAATGTGCGAGCTTATTTGTTCTGGTGTTAAATCTTTTATTTTTACACTCTTTTCAATATTTTGAATATTATGCGAAATATCATCGGAACTCATTTTTTGTAAATCATTAGTATTGATATCATTAAAAAATTGTTGATCTATGTGATACGCAATAGTCAGAGGTAAAGAAAAAAGGATAATAAACAATAAACCGCTAATCTTTCTTGTCATGCGTACTATTTTAGTATTTCTTTATAAAAATATTGCTAAAATCTACCAGATTTCATGCCATTTAAGTATGTGATTGCAGCAAGATTATTTTTATTAATATTTTTTATAGTATATTCAAATTGCTCTTGTGCCAATTTCCTAGATTCCGCAGTATTCATAAATCTCAAGTATAATATGCCTAGGTTAACCCTTGTGCTTTCATCACTTGGGTTGATTTCTAATGCCTTTTTATAAAATCTTTCTGCGTTTTCAAAATCTCCACTATACCTATAACCCAATCCTAAATGGGCATAAAATAAGCCGCTTTTATTTCCTGGATCGTTTTGATATGGTTGCATCATTTCTAAAGCCGTTTTGAAAGTTTCAGGTTTTAGAAAATTGCCTGCTTTCTTTCCTATTTCATCATAATCTATTTGTGATTTTTTATCAATTCCATCACTCTGCCCGTAAGCTACCCCTCCCAATAATTTTTCAAGCTCGTTTCCGCTAGAATTCTGCACAACTCTTTCAATTCCTTTGTTTGGTGTCAGATTGTCGTAAACTGATTTTCCTGCGACAAAGGCAGGTTCTGCTAGCACAATTCCTAAAGCTGCCAGAGGAACAACATATTTCCGCTTCATATTTCTACACCTAGTTTTATCCTTTATAAACTTTTCGCTTTTTTCACTCTATTAAAGTAGTGAATTATATATGTTTTATATAGTTTATTTTCTATATGGAATATTAATAATATATTTTAAAAACCTTAATATACAAAGCAGTTAATCTATTTTTAACATGAAAATAATGATGGTTGAATCAAGGTACAAAGGCGAAATCAACCTGTCAAATTTAGATGCATCCATTTTTCCAAAGAAAATTGGATTAGCGACAACAGTCCAGTTCCTTGACTATGCTGATGAAATAAGGCAGTTTCTTGAAAGCAATGGAAAAAATGTTTTTGCTGACAAAATAAGG
>JAGVXS010000076.1 GCA_018303685.1 Candidatus Woesearchaeota archaeon | reverse complement strand
TCAGGGAATAATCTGGTTAATGCTGGCAATGTTTCAATTAGGGGAAATCTTTCTGTTGATGGAAACTTATCGGTTGATGGCAATACTTTGTTTGTTGATAGTTTGAGTAATAGGGTGGGGATAGGAACAACAACGCCATCTGATACTTTAACAATAATTGGCTCTTTAGTTGCTTTTGGCTCTTTGAATGCCACTTTCATAAATGCGACAGATATAAGGGTTGGAAGTAATTTAATTCTGCATGGCGGCATGAATGCTTCGCTTGCTTTGTGGAATGTTAGCGGAAGCAATATTTATCCGAGAGAGATAAGCGGGAATGTCGGGATTGGGACGACAAATCCTGCAGCCACTTTGCACATCAACAGCTCGTCTGTTAATGGGGCATTGCTTGTGACAAACGGCTCTGGCTCAAATTATACTGCATTCTTTGTTAATGCCACTTTAGGCAGGGTCGGGATTGGAACTACAAGTCCTGGAGCGAAGCTGGAGATTGGTGATGTAATAACTGGCTATGCTTCTACTCCGCAAGTAATGATTGTGGATGCTGTGAGCAAGTCTTGGTTTTGAGTTTGGTGTAGGCGACCAAGGGGCTAGGAGAGCAGGCAAAATACTTGTAGGAAAGGAAAGCAGCTACTCTACCTCGCCAGATTCAGATTCTTATATGGCGTTTTTCACAGCACAGGATGCAGTAAACAATGAAAGAATGAGAATAACCCAAGCCGGCAACGTCGGGATCGGGACGACAAGTCCGACTTCTGGAACTGGTGTAGGCAGAGTCTTGGAAATATCTGGTGGCGATTCTGGTTTGAGCTTAAACAGCACCACGGCTGGTGTTAGATGGAGTATAGATTCACAAACTTCCGGAAAAATGTTTATCAGTCAAGGCTCGACCGCAAGGATGGTGGTAGAGAATAACACAGGCAACGTCGGCATCGGAATTACATCACCAACCGAAAAGCTCCAAGTGCACGGAAACATTCATATCCGGCACGAGGGAGACCAGATATTAAGGTTCACTGAAGCTAATAAGGCAGTTAGGTGGGCTATAGGTGTGCCAGCTACTGGCTCTTCTGATCAAACTGGCGCTGATTTAGTTTTTCGCGGCAATGGCGCAAACAACCTTACTGCTCCTGAAGGAACTGAATATATGCGTATCACAAGTACCGGCAGCGTAGGCATAGGAACTATTGTACCACAAGTAAAACTTCATGTTAATAGCACAGGAGCTGCAATTATTGCTCAAAGTGGAGTAAGCAGCCAAGGGGAAATCCAGTATACGGGATTAAGAATTGGTTCGAATGCAGCGGTAAGCACTGGCGATTACATTGGACTTACATTTCCCGGGTCTGGTGATGGAGGTTCAAGAAGCAGGGCAGGTATAGGTGCAAAATTTACTAGCGGAGCAACTGCAGCCGACCTTGTCTTTATGACTCGGCAACGTCGGCATCGGGACTGCAGGACCAAACCCAAACAGCCAAGGCAGAGCCGTTACGATAAACTCCAGCACTAATTCCGCCATAGAATTAATTGGAAGCAGAACGTCTAACGCAAACGTTGGACTGGTTGATTTTATGAATGGAGCTGCCACTAATACTAGAATAGCGTCTATACTTGGTTTAAGGAGCAATGCGGATAATTCAGGTGCTTTAGAGTTTTATACAGCCAATTTAGGCACAAACACGCTAAGAATGAGGATAGATGAAAACGGCAACGTCGGCATCAACCAAACAACTCCAGCATTTACCTTGGATGTAACAGGCAACTTCAGGACAACTGGCGCCAAAACAGGCTTCTTAAGCGACATTGCACAAAACGATGGCGATGAGCCGCTTGAAAAAGGAGACTTGGTGAGCATAAGCTTCAATGGAGTTGATGTATATATGACAGGAAACAACATTCCAATATTCAAGGTTGCCAAATCCGTAAATAAAAATGATATAAACATTATAGGAGTTGTTTTTGACAAATCGCCTGAAAGCCCGAAAAATAACGAAAGCGACAATAGCTTAATCAACAAAGGAGAGCATGCGATAATAGCAACCCAAAACAGCGTTACTTTCCTGAAGGCAACTGACGAAAACGGAAAGATACTGCCGGGCGACTATTTAACTGCAAGCAGCAAAGCGGGCTATGCAATGAAAGCAGATGAAAACTCGATTGTATCGGTAGGAAGGGCATTGGAGGCATTGAACAGCACAGAAGGAATGATTTCGGCATTCATGCAGATAACAACATCAAATGCAATATCCAATATAAACGAGGAAAGATTATTGGAGGAAGAGAGCAGCAAAATAGAGAAATTGGAAGACGATTACAAAATTGACTTAAAGGAAGTAAAGCAGTCAAAAGCAAGCAAGGAAACAAAGCTTGAAAGGATTAAGAAGAAACTCCAGCTGGAAGGAACTGCTTCAATAACAGCAACCGACTACATGGAAAGAATAAACGGCTCTGTCATTATAAGGCTCGGTTGAGCGAAGCGAAAACCTCAATTTTTGGTCAAGCTTTTTGCATTGCAAAAAGGTTGTGGGGTAAAGTTTATAAATGATTAATCCAACTCAATAAGAGGTGATATAAATGAAATTTAGGATTAGTATTGAAAAAGACGAAGACGGCACTTTTGTAGCTGAATGCCCGACATTGCCAGGATGCATATCCCAAGGAAAGACTAGGATTGAAGCTATAAACAACATAAAAGACGCTGTTAAAGGCTATATAGAAAGCCTAAAAAAACACAATGAGCCTATCCCTCCCCAAATTGATGAAGACATAATAGAGGTTTAAATGGGGAAGCTCCCTATAATGTCTGGAATGTAGGCTATCAAAGCATTGTCAAAAATTGGTTATGAAATAGACCACCAAACTGGAAGCCATATGATTCTAAGGCATAAGGAAGAACCGCATAGAAGATTAACTGTGCCAAACCACAAAGAGCTTGCTAAAGGAACATTAAGGGCAATAATAAGGCAGGCTGGCTTAACAAAAGAAGAATTTATAAATTTAATCAAGTAATTTCTTGCACAAGCGGTTCAAATGGATAAAAATCTAAAATCAGCAATAACAAAATACGCATTGCAGAATGCAGTCAAATACAAGGGCAAGGCAAAGCCAAAATAATAAAGGAAGTCAACAGCCTTTCATTGGAAAAGCAGGAAAAAAGGCTGCAGGAATTGGCTCCTGAATTGCTGGAAAAGAAAGAAGCAGAAGAAAAAGACATTTTTGAGTTTATTGGAATAAGGGAGCATGAAAAGGTTGTGACAGCTTTCCCGCCTGAGCCTAGCAAATACCCGCATATAGGGCATGCAAAAGCCATCATTGTGAATTACGAGCTTGCAAAGCGGTATAATGGAACTTTCATTTTGAGATTTGAGGACACAAACCCTGAGATGGTTGAAGCTGACTTCTACGACATGAATCTGGAAAATTACACATGGCTGGGCATCAAGCCTGACAGGATTGACTATGCATCTGACTACATGGAAGAATTCTACAAGTATGCTGAAAAATTAATCAAGGATAATCATGCTTATGTCTGCTCATGCCCTCAGGAAGCAATAAAGGAAAACAGGAAGAATGGAACTGAGTGTGAGCACAGGTATTCATTGCCTGAGAAAAATCTAGAGCTTTGGCATGAAATGTCCAAGGCAAGGGCTGGAAAGTATGTGTTAAGGCTCAAAGGGCACATGCAAAGCCCAAACTCAACTTTAAGGGACCCGGTTATTTTCAGGGTTGTCGACAAGCCGCACCCGAGGAAGAAGAAAAAATACAGGCTCTGGCCTAATTATGACTTTGAAAGCGCAATAATGGACGGCATTGAAGGCATAACTCATAGATTAAGGAGCAAGGAGTTCGAGCTTAGAAATGAGCTGCAAAGATTGATTCAAACAATGGCCGGCTTCCGCGAAACAAAAATCTACGAGTTTGCAAGATTCAATTTGGAAGGCACGGAAAGCTCAGGCAGGATTATAAGGGAAAAGGTGCAAAAAAAGCAGCTTATCGGATGGGACGACCCTTCACTCACAACTTTGGTTGCGCTGAGAAGAAGGGGATTTTTGCCTGAAGCGATAAAAGAGTTTGTTCTCTCAACAGGCCTGACTAAAACAGAGGCTGTCTTGACATGGGACGACTTGATTGTGCATAACAGGAGAATGCTTGATGCTAAATGCAACCGGTATTTTTTCATTGAAAATCCAAAAGAAATTAAGGTTGAAAATGCGCCGGAGCAGACAGCAGAGCTTAAGCTGCATCCGGAGCATCCGGAAAAAGGATTGAGAAAGCTCAGGACAAAAGACAGGTTTTACGTTGCAGAAAAGGATTTCAAGGAATTCAAGGACGGGAAATTATACAGGCTGATGGACTGCCTTAATTTCACAAAAAAGAAAAACAATTTTGTTTTTGATTCCCTGGAATATGAAAAATACAAGCAAAAGGGCGACAGGATAATACACTGGCTGCCTGTTCAGAAAGACTTGATTAAAGCGGAAATTTTGATGCCGAACAAAGAAGTGAAAAAAGGCTTGGCGGAGCCTATGGCCAGAAATTTGAAGGTTGGGGACACTGTGCAGTTTAGCAGGTTCGGCTTTTGCAAATTAGACAATAAAAAAAGCGATAAATTGGTGTTTTGGTACACGCATGATTGAAAACAATATTAAAATTGTTCAATAAAATCCAATAATCAAATCAATCCAAAAAACGAGAGCGACTTTGTGCCCCACAGCAAGAAAAAAGTAAACCGCTTTTGATGTTTTAGTTAATGTGCATTAACAATGAAAAAATCTATAAAAATATGCCCGAAATGCAGAAGTGCAGATATAGGGGCTGATTTTTCAGCGCATTCGTTTGCCCAAGGCTCGGTGTTCAACAAATACAAATGCAATAGTTGCGGTTTTGAAGGGATATTTTTTCCAGAAACGGAATCAAAATGACAAAATCAGTGATCGTTAAATCCCAAGTGAAGGAACTGGCAAAGATAGAAAACAAGCCATTAAGCGTTTCAGAGGAATTCTACAAGGCTTTGGAAGAGAAGGTCAGGAAGGATATTGAAGCAGCGTGCAGAAGGGCAAAGCAGAATTCAAGGAACACGATAATGGCAAGAGACTTATGAGTGATATAGTAAAGGGCACAATAATTTAAGCATAAAATATGCCCTTTACTTGTCGAAAATCTTCGATTTTCGAGCACTCGAAAACCATAAGGTTTTCTTTGTGGAGCAAATCAAAGATTTGCGAATGCTCGAAAATTATATTATAATTTCCGACATATTACGAACGGATAACAATTGCTCAATTATTTTTATCCGTGAGTATAGAACTTATTCAAGTCAACCTTTTCCCTTATCTTCTTGTCTAAAGCTGTTAGCCTCTGCTGCCTTTTTGCCTTTTCCATATGAAGATGGGACATTTGCTTTTTCACGTTTTCAAGAGATTCTGTAAGCTGCCTTATTTTCTCGCCATTTTCGTAAACTATCCTCTGCTTTTCCTCTTTCCCGTTCATGAGCTCCTGCTCAAGAGCCGCAATATGCCCCCTCAGCTCTTTTGCCTCATCGTCCTCGGGCTTGAAGAATTTCGCATATTTTCCCTCCAATTCTATAAAAGCGTCAATTTTTTTCTTTAAAGAGTCTATGTCGCTGTACCCAAGGCTCATCCTAATTATGGATTTTCTCATTCTTTGCAGGTGGGTGTCTATGCCTTCCTTGGCCTTTTTCCTCTCTGCATGAACCCTGCTCACAAGAAAAAGGTGCCTTGCAAAATGCCTCAGGGAATGGGTTGATTCCATGGTTTTAATTCCATAACAAATCCTATTTCTTGAACATTCCGAAAAGCCCTTTTTTCTTCGGCCCCTCTTCAGGCAATGACGGCTCTTCCAGGTCGAATTCCGGCGACGGGGTCGGCTCAAGCGGAGGCAGCTGCATTCCAAAATCAGGCGGCATTTGCGGAGTCATTGACTGCGGCGAAAAGGAAGGCGGGGGCATGGGCTGCTGCATCGCCTGCCTTGGCATCATCTGCTCGGGCTTAGGCTGCCACTGCGGCCTCATAAACGGCTTTGGCTCGGAAAGGCCCATAGGCTCTGCCCTTGGCCTGAACGCCTCTTCCCTTTCCTTTGCAGGAGCCACTATTTTCTCCTTGACCATCTCGACAATGGCAACCATTCCCTCTGCGATAGTTTTGTTCTGGTCAATCACCTTGTCAAGCTTGGACATTATGACCTCGTGCTTTTTTGCTTCTGCCTCGTAGCCTTTCTCCTCAAGCCTCATCTGCTCTGCAGCTGCGCCAAAAACTTCCAGCATGTCGCTTATTGTCTGGGATAATCCATGCACAGCGTCGTAAAGCTCCTTTGCAGAAATGTCTTTCCTTCCCTTCATTCCCTCTAACTCTTTTTTCAGTTCAGAAATATCCTTGTATGCCAAATCCTCTTCAGCCATGTTCACACCTCTTTTTTGACTAAACCAGCCCTTTTATGGAGAAATAAAAATAAATGTATATAAAGATTTCGGAAATTTATGTTTTTAGATATTTTTCATGAAGGCTAAATATTCCCAGTTTGATTGAAGCCCCCATCTGCCCTTTCGGGCTGCCTCAAAATCATCTGCTCAATGCTTCCGCCAGCCGGTATCATAGGGAGCACCATTTCGTGAGGGTATACTTTTAAATCAAGCAGGTGGGGGCCCTTATGCTTGAAGGCATGATAAATGCTTTCCCTCAACGCCTGCTTATTCTCCATTTCCACTACACCTGCTTCTATGCCATAAGCTTTGCCTAGGGAAGCATAGTCAACTTTTGGGATTTTTGAAGAAGTTAGTCTTCCCTCATAAATCAATTCCTGCCACTGCTTGACCATCCCGTGATGGCCATCATTTATTATGAATATTTTTATCGGCAGGTCGTGTTCACGAATTGTTGCAAGGGCTTGCGGGTACTGCTGGAAACTGCCGTCTCCATCAATTGCTACGACTTGTGTTTTATAATCGCCAATGTCCGTTAAGCCAAATTGCGCGCCGATAGCAGCAGGCGTGCAGAATCCCATTGTGCCGAGCCCGCTCGAAGATAAAAAAGATCTTCTGTTTGTCCTTCTGAAATATTGTGCTGCCCACATCTGGTGCCTTCCAACGCCTACTACAACAAGCGATTTTTTAGGCATTGCCTCAAGAATACCTTTTACCGCATCCTGCGGTTTAATGTAACCATTTGGCTCATAGCTTAGTTGATATTCTTCTTTATTTTTTAATTCATTTATTCTTGCAACCCAGTTTGCATCTCCAATGACTGCAATATCAACTGGAACATTTTTGTTTATTTCTGCCCTGTCGATGTCAATATGGATTTTTTTAGAATTAGGGGCAAATTTTTTAGAATCACCAGTAACCCTGTCATCAAATCTTGCTCCAACAGCAATAATCAAGTCAGACTCATCAACAGCATGATTTGCATAAGCTGTGCCATGCATTCCTATCATGCCTAATCCTAAATAATGTTCGTCTGGAAATGCCTGCCGGGCCATGAGAGTAGTTGTTACAGGTATTCCTGCCTTTGTAGCTAAATTGTATAGTGCTTTCTCAGCCCCTGAAGTTACAACACCCCCTCCAACATAAAGAACAGGCCTTTTAGCTTCATTTATTGCTTTTGCAGCTCTCATAAGCGCTTCTTTATCTGGCTTGTAATATTCCTCTGGTTTATAGCCGCGAAGCCTTATGGGCTCGCCGAAGTTTGGAACCGTCTTGGATATCTGAACATCCTTTGGAATGTCTATATGAACTGGACCTGGCCTTCCTGTCGATGCAATATAAAATGCTTCATTAAGGACTCTTGGCAAATCTTTCACAGAATGTACTAAGGAACTGTGCTTGGTTACAGGTGCCATTATTCCGCACATGTCTGCTTCCTGGAAAGCGTCTCTGCCAATTACTGCAGTAGGCACTTGCCCTGTCATTAAGACAACAGGAATAGAATCAAGCTTTGCATCAGCAACACCTGTTGTGCAATTTGCACCCCCTGGGCCGGAAGTGGCAATTGCCACACCAACTTTTCCTGTTGCCCTGGCATAGCCGCCGGCAGCCAAAATTGCGATGCCTTCATGCAAGGGGCTGACAAGCCTTATGCCCGCCTCACCCAAGGAATCACCTGTAGGCAGAATTGCCCCCCCTGAATAATAGAACACTGTCTTTATACCTTGACTTCTCAAAGACTCGACTACGATTTCGGATCCTGTCAATTCTTCAATATTCATTCTGGTTGCCTCGCATCCTGCTAAGTTTTATTTTACAATCCATGATTTCAAACTTTTTTATTTTATGATTTATAGCCATTTCACATCACCTTTAATTTTTTAAGAAAATTTAAAGCAAATGAAGGCGGCTTACGCCACCACAAATAGCACTAGCACTAAAACAGAAAGTACAAGCATTGACTTATTGCTGTGCGCCATTTTACCCGTATTATGGGCTTTGGGTATTTAAAGGTTGCGGTACTGCATAAGACAAAAAATGAAAGGTTTAAAAATGGTGTATTAAAACACAATAGACAAAATGATATTAAGTCGTGACGAGGGCTCATTGGTGGAAT
>JAGVXS010000010.1 GCA_018303685.1 Candidatus Woesearchaeota archaeon | reverse complement strand
TTCACCCAGAAAGCAATCCTTTGCAGGATTTGAACCCAGATGCTGTTTCCAGCAGAAGGGTCTGAACCTCCCGCTCCACCGGATTGAGCGACCGCGGCATGAAAAGGTTTATATATGTGGGTTATCTTTATAATCTTTGAAGGGTCTGAATCTTCTATTCCGCCAGATTGGGCGGCTTTTATTTTTTCTTTAATATGGGCAGAACTTCTCCTTTATAAACATCATGCGAGAATGTCCAGTGCTTTTTTGTCCAGTGGCATATGATTTCAATAAACAGCCTTAAATAATAGCTGTGCCTACAACCGATAAAATGGGGCAGCAGGAAGTTTATACTTTTCTGAAAAAGAACAGGAGCAGGTGGTTTACGTCAAAAGAAATAGCAGGCAAGCTAAGCGCATCGCTTGGCTCCATAACGACATGCCTGAAAAAGCTGAGGGACAGCTCTGCCGTCAGCTTCAAGTACCCCAACAAGCACGGGCAGGGCAGGAATTCTTATGTCTATAAGTTTAGGGAATGAGATTGATTTTTGAAATTTTTTAAAACTTTAATTTTATGGCAAGTGGTTAGTATATTAGTAACTATTTAGTAGTAACAGAAAGCTTTATATACTAGTTCTTCTTTTCTTACAGCTATGAAACGAGTTGGTTGTCTTCATTGTGAGTAAATCTTGTTCTGATTTAAATAGTTCCGACTCTCAAAATTCGATTGATTTTAAGCTTGTAATTAGTGATATTCCTATACATCATCATTGCTAGGTTCTTGCATTGTTTTAGTTTAAAGTCGATTTTTGACTTTAATTAATATTGATTTATATTTCATTCAAAATGTAAAAAACAATATGGTGGCAGTAGTTTAGTGGTAGAATAAGCGGCTGTGGTATGGCTTGCGAGCATGCTCGCAAGACTCGCATGCAGTCCCCGCTTGGCGCGAGTTCGATTCTCGCCTGCCGCCCTTTAATAATTAGGAGGCGAAAATGGAAAGACTGGTATTAACCGGTGATTGTATTCATTGTAGTGCCAAATAACAAGAGCTTGGCAAATTATGTAGATATAACTCTGCAGTATTTAGGAAACCCATCTAAAGATAGAGTAGTCGTTTCCAGAGGTGAAGATGTACCATTTATTATAGAGGAATTGTCTCAAAACGGTAAAAGAATAATTGGCTTAACAGGCAGAGATTTGTTTAAAGAATATGAGCTATCTAAATACAATACTAATATTGTTGTGTTAAAAACTATTAATTGGGATGATCAAAATGCAATGTTTGGAAAGCCAGTTTTGTGCCTATTAGGCCCAAAAGGCAAAAAATTAGAAGATTTGCCTAAAAATCTTAGAGTTTCCATAAATTCAAAATACAAAAATCTTGCCAAAAAATATCTTAATATTTTAGAAGATAAAGGTTACAGATTTGCTAAAATCTACTTGTCAGGTTCTACTGAATCCGCTTATTGCAATGGAATTTCTGACCTAGTTATTGATATTGTCTATACTGGTTCTTCTATGAAAAATGCTAATCTTGAGGTTTATGACAAGATCTTTGAAAGCGATTTTGTAATTTTGGGTGTGAAAAATGATTAAGCCAAGGCAAGCTGTAATAGAAATGGAGGCATATAATCCGCCAACTTCAAATAGAGAAGGCTCTTTAAGATTGGATTTTAATGAAAATACGTTTGGATGTTCTTATAATGTAATAAGATCACTTAGAAAAATAAAGCAATGTACACTATCTACGTATCCAGAATATACAAAATTAAGAAAAGAATTGGCGAAATATTGTAATGTTAAAGCAGATGAGGTTATTGCAACTAATGGAACAGATGAGGCGATAAAAACAATCATTGAAACATATATTGAGAAAGGTAAAGACGAAATCATTATCCCTGTGCCAACTTACGCCATGCTTAAATTTTATGCTCAATTGAATGAAGCTGTTATAAAGGAAATTACTTATAATGGGGATTTGAGTTTTCCAACAGAGCAAATTCTTGGCGCAATTAATAATAAAACAAAAATAATAGTTTTAGTAAATCCAAATAATCCTACTGGAACTTCAATTAATGCAAAAGATGTAATAAAAATAATTGAGAAAGCAAAAAGATGCAATTCCATTGTCTTAATAGATGAGGCTTATTATCAATTTTGTGGAAAAACATCAATTCCATTAATTAAGAAATATAATAATTTATTTATTACCCAAACATTTTCAAAGGCATTTGGGCTTGCTGGATTAAGATTAGGCTACATAATATCAAATAAAAATAACATAAAAATTATTCAAAAAGTGATTTCTCCTTATAGTGTTAATATTATTGCAGCAATTTGTGCTTCCACAGCATTAAAAGATACTAACTACATCAAAAGATATGTTACAGAGATTAGAACAAGTAAAAAAATCCTATATAAAGAATTGAATAATCTGGGAATCAAATATTATAAAAGTGACGCAAATTTCGTTTTAATAAAAATTGGTATCAAAGCTGCTGAATTTTGCAAAAAATTAAGAAAAAAAGGAATTTTGGTCAGAAATAGAAGCAGCGACCAGCTTTTGGATGGCTGCGTTAGAATTACACTTGGCACTATAATACAGACCAAACAATTAATAAAAGAAATGCAACAGGTTGTAAAAGAGATTAATCTCTTATTAATTTTTGATATTGATGGCGTCCTTGTAGATGTCTCTAAATCCTACAGATTAGCAATTAAAAAAACAGTAGAATATTTTACTGGAAGAAGTACGAGCTTTGAAGAAATACAAGAATACAAAAACAAAGGTGGATTGAATAATGATTGGGATTTGACTGAAGCGATTATCAAAGCTAAGGGCGAAAGTGTAGATAAAAAGAAAATTATCAAAAAGTTCCAGAATTATTACAATAATTTAATCAATAATGAAAAATGGCTTTTGGATAGAAGAATTTTAAAATCACTATCTAAAAGATATACTTTGGCTATACTAACAGGACGACCAAGAAAAGAAGCTTATTCCGTCCTAAAAAGGAGTAAAATCACTAATTGTTTTAGTACAATGGTTGCAATGGAAGATATTACTAAGCAAAAGCCTTTTCCTGCTGGTCTTCTAAAGATTTTAAATCAATATCCAAATTTGGATGCGTATTATTTTGGTGATACAATTGATGACATGAAAACCGCTATTTCAGCAAATATAAAATCTATTGGCATTCTGCCGCCACAAGATAAATCTGCACAATTGCGAAATCTTTTGATAAAAAATGGTGCTAAAATTGTAATTAAGAATATCAACGAGATAATGGAGGTATTAAAGTGAGAATAGCTAAAATCATAAGGAAAACAAAAGAAACAGAAATTGAAATAAAGTTAAATATTGATGGTAAAGGTAAATATGCTATCAAAACTCCGATTGGATTTTTTACGCACATGCTTGAATCTTTTGCAAAGCATGGACTTTTTGATATCCAATTAAATGTAAAAGGAGACCTACAAGTAGACCAGCACCACACAATAGAAGACACTGGAATTGTATTAGGTCAAGCTTTCAACAAAGCTTTAGGAAATAGAAAAGGAATCAATAGGGCAGGTTATTTCATTTTTCCTATGGATGAAGCCTTAGTAATTGTAGCTGCGGACATATCAGGAAGGCCCTACCTAAAGTTTAAAGGAAAACTACAAAGAAGATTTTGTGGTGATCTTGATACTGACTTGCTAGAAGACTTTTTTTATGGTTTTTCAATAGGTTTACAGGCTAATTTAGCTTTTAAAATAGAATATGGAAGAAGTGACCACCACAAAATTGAGGCATTGTTTAAGGCATTTGCAAAAGCAATGAAAATGGCATGTTCAAAGGATAAGAGGGCTTTGAAAGAAATGCCATCAACTAAGGGTTTAATTAGAAAATGATAGCAATAATAGATTATGGAGCCGGAAATTTGAAAAGTGTAAAGAATGTACTTGATTACTTAAATCTAGATAGCATAATAAGTGACGAGCCTAAAGATATTTTAAAAGCTGATAGGCTAATCTTGCCAGGCGACGGCTCTTTTGGCTACATGATGGAAAATTTAGAGAAAAAGGGCTTAGTGAATCCCATTAAAAATTTTATCAAAAGTGGAAAACCTTTCTTAGGAATTTGTTTGGGGCTTCAAGGGCTGTTTGAAGAAAGTGAAGAAAGCCCAAAAGTTAAAGGGTTATCTATCTTTAAAGGAAAAGTTGTAAAATTTGGAAAAGGAAAAGTTCCACAAATCGGTTGGAATAAGATTTTCCTCGAGCAGAAAAGTATTTTCGAAGTTGATTTCATGTATTTTGTTAATTCCTACTACGTTATTCCAAAAGATGACTCCATAATCGCAACCATTACAGATTATAATGGCAATTTTGTTAGTGCTATAAAGTCTAATAATATAACAGCTATGCAGTTCCACCCTGAGAAAAGCGGAAAAGCCGGAATTGAATTGCTGAAGAGATGGTTAAAATGCTGACAAAAAGGGTTATTCCATGCTTGGATGTAAAGAATGGACAAGTTGTAAAAGGTAAAGGTTTTGTTAATCTGAAATATGCTGGAAACCCTGTAAAACTTGCTAGAAAATACTATGAAGACGGAGCAGATGAATTAGTATTCTTAGATATAATCGCCTCTTATGAAAAAAGGAAAACTATGATTGATTTAGTCGAAAAAGTTGCAAAACAGATTTTTATCCCATTTACTGTTGGCGGTGGAATCAGCACAATAGGGGATATTAGAAATTTACTGAAGGCTGGTGCTGACAAGATTTCAATTAATACAGCAACAATTAATAATCCTAATTTGATTAAAGAAGCAGCGGAAAAATTTGGAAGCCAGTGCATTGTTGTAGCAATTGATGCCAAAAAAATCAAGAATAAATGGGGAGTTTTTGTAAAGGGTGGCAGACAATCAACAGGCTTAGACGCAATTGAATGGGCTAAAAAAGTTGAAAGTTTTGGTGCAGGAGAGATACTTCTTACTTCAATGAATAAAGATGGTACAAAGGAAGGCTATGATTTGGAATTAACTAGGAAAATTTCAGAAAGTGTAAACATACCAATAATAGCATCAGGTGGGGCAGGCTCTTTAGAGAGCATAGCCAAAGTGTTTAAGGAAGGAAAAGCAGACGCTGCACTTGCTGCTTCCATATTTCACTATAAAAAATATTCAATAAAGCAAGTCAAAAGATATTTGCAAAAGAAGGGAATAGAGGTAAGAATATGATAATTCCAAGTATAGATTTAATTAACGGAAAAGCAGTTCAATTAAAGCAAGGTAAAGAAAAAGTGCTTGAAAGAGAAGACGTGCTAGAATTAGCCCTTGAATTCAGAAAATATGGAGAAATTGCTGTAATTGATTTAGATGCTGCTTTTGGAAAAGGAAACAATCTTGAATTAATTAAGAAAATTTGTAAAATTGCGGATTGCAGAGTTGGAGGAGGCATAAGGACAATAGAAAAGGCAAATGAAATACTGCAAGCTGGCGCAAAAAAAATTATAATTGGAACAAAAGCAACACCAAAATTTTTGAAGCAATTATCGAGAGACAGGGTTATAGCAGCTATTGATTCAAGAGATAATATTGTAGTCAATAAAGGATGGACTGCAAAAACTAATAGAACTGCAAGTGACTTGATAAAAGAGCTGGAGCCATATTGCTGTGAATTTCTCTTTACTGATGTAAACAGAGAAGGCTTAATGAAAGGCATAGATTTCGGAAAAATCAAGAAACTAAAAGAATCAACCCAAAATAAGCTAACAGTAGCTGGTGGCATTTCTTTTATAAGTGAAATAAAATTATTGGAAGATTTAGGCGTGAATTCTCAGTTGGGAATGGCTTTGTATACTGGAAAAATAAAATTAGATGAGGCATTTGTTTCCCTTTTGGATTTCAATAAAAACAATGGATTGGTGCCTACAATTGTTCAAGATGAACAAAATCAAGTATTAATGTTGAGTTTTTCTGATAAGGAGTCATTATTTAAAACATTCAGGGAAGGAAAAGCAGCCTACTATAGCAGGTCTCGGAAAAGGCTTTGGACTAAAGGCAAAACTTCAGGAAACTACCAAGAAATTATTAAAGTTAGGTATGATTGCGATAGAGATACTTTATTATTTACTGTCAAGCAAAAAAATGTTGCTTGCCACTATGGACGATACTCTTGTTTTGATGAGAAAAAATTTAGTTTTCAGGAATTATACGATGTAGTAGTTGATAGAATAAAGAATCCAAGAGATAAATCTTACACTTCAAAAATAGCAACTAATGAAAATAAAATTAAACAAAAGCTAAAAGAAGAATGTTTAGAAATTTTAAAATACACAGACAAAAATAATTTAGTTTGGGAAGTATCGGATTTGCTTTATTTCATTTTTATCTTAATGGCTAAAAATGGAATTGATGTTAAAGACATTGAAAATGAATTGTGGAGACGAAGAAGATGAAAATTGTTAATAAGATAATAGAAGATGTTAAGAATAATGGAGATGCTGCAATTAGAGATTACACTAAGAAATTTGATAAAATTAGCTTAAATTCATTTGTAGTTACAAAACAAGAGATTAGACAAGCTTATAAGCAAGTAAATAAAGAAACAATTAAGGCTCTAAAATTCGCAAAGAAAAACATAGAATTCTTTGCTAAACAACAGATCAAGCAGTTCAAGAATTTTGAAGTAAGGAAAAATGGAGTTATATTAGGGCAAAGAGTAATTCCTATAGAAAAAATTGGAGTTTACATTCCTGGAGGTAATTATCCGCTTCCTTCAACTGCTTTAATGTGTATTATTCCAGCTAAACTTGCAGGAGTTAAAGAAATAATAGCTTGCTCTCCAAAAATAAAGCCAGAAACAATTGTTGCTGCTGATATTGCAGGAGCAGATAAAATTTTCAAAATTGGTGGTGTGCAGGCGATAGCAGCAATGGCATATGGTACAAAACAAATTCCTAAAGTTGATAAAATAGTTGGTCCTGGAAATGTTTATGTTACTGCTGCTAAAAAAGCAGTTTATGGAGATTGTGGAATTGACTTTTTGGCAGGCCCTAGTGAAGTTATGATCATAGCGGATGAAACTGGAAATCCTGAGTTTATTGCTGCTGATTTACTTGCACAAGCAGAGCACGATATAAATGCTAAAGTGGATTTAGTAACTACGTCAAGAAAATTAGCTAAAAAAGTAAATCAACAAATTAAAATTCAATTGCCTAGATTGAAAACTAAAAGTATAGCGGAATCATCTTTAAAAAATAGTAATACAATCATTGCTAAAAATTTGAATGAGGCAATAAATATAGCTAATAAAAAATCACCAGAACACTTGGAATTACAAATAAAAAATCCAGAAAACGTAGTAAGGAAACTTAAAAATTACGGCTCGTTGTTTATAGGAGAGAATACAGCAGAAGTTTTTGGAGATTATTGTAGTGGCACTAATCACGTACTTCCGACAGATGGTGCAGCCAGATATACTGGAGGACTATCAGTAAAAGACTTTGTAAAGATTGTAACGTATCAGAAATTTGCTAGAAAAATTCCAAAAAGTATGATTAAGACAGCTTCAAAACTTGCAGATATAGAAGGGCTTGATGCACACAGAAAAGCAGCTTTAATTAGGTTGAAGAGTAAAAACACCTTATAGATTGATTGCGAAGCAAAAATCCATATTTTTATGAAACAAAAACAATAAGAAAAAATAAATAAAAAAGGGCTTTAATAGCCCATTTCCTCCCCACCCATTCCGCCCATTCCAGGCGGCATTTGCGGTGCCTTGCCTTTTGAGCCAGAAGATGCAATCACATCATCAATCCTTAATATCATTATTGCGACTTCTGAGGCAGAGCTTACAGCCTGTGTCTTTATCTTCAAAGGCTCGATAACTCCTTTCTTCCATGAGTCTGTAATCTTGCCTGTGAATACGTCAACACCAGCCCATTTCTGCTTTTTTGAATGGGCAGATTTCAGCTCTGTCATTATGTCAATCGGGTCCAAGCCTGCATTCTCAATCAAAGTCCTTGGGATTATCTCCATTGAGTCGGCAAATGCCTGCACAGCCAACTGCTCCCTTCCGCTTAAGGATTCTGCATATTTCCTTAATTCCATTGCAAGCTCAACTTCAGGGGCGCCTGCTCCGCCGACAACCTTGCCGTCTTTCAGGGCAGCTGCGACATCTCCAACAGCGTCTGTAATTGCCCTTTCAATCTCGTTTGTGACATGCTCTGTGCCCCCTCTTACAAGGATTGTCACGGCTTTCGGGTTTTTGCAGTCCACTATGTAAGTAAATTCGTCGTCTCCGATCTTTCTTTCCTCTACAGCGCCTGCAAATCCCAAGTCGTCCTTGCTTAAGTCATGCAGGTTGCTCACGACAGAGCCTCCTGTTGCCTTTGCAATCTTTTTCATGTCCGAGTCTGAAACCCTCCTCACGGCATAAATTCCCTTCTTTGCAAGGAAATGCTGCGCGACATCGTCAATGCCCTTCTGGCATATTAAAACATTTGCGCCGGAATTTGCGATGCTCTCAACCATGTTCTTCAGCATTTTCTCTTCCTGGTCCAAAAATGCCTGCAGCTGGTCCGGGGATGTGATTTCTATGTTTGCATCGATCTCTGTTTTCTTTATCTCTATTTCCTTGTCCAGCAGCGCTATTTTTGCATTCTTCACAAGCCTTGGCATGCTTGAATGCACCTTTTCCTTGTCAATAACTATTCCCTTGATTAATTCAGAATCTTCAACAGAGCCGCCTGCCCTCTTCTCAATCTTTATATTGTCCAAGTCAACCGAGCTGTCGTCTTCTGCAACAAGCTTGACTGCTTTTACAGCCAGCTCGCTTAATTTTTCTTTTGCATACTCAGCGCCTTTTCCAGTCATTGCAGTCATTGAAATCTGCCTTAGCACATTCTCGTCTTTTGGAGTGATCTTCTCAGCCATGCTGTTTAATATTTCCAAGGCTTTGTCCGCTGCCTGCCTGTAGCCCCTTGCTATGACGGCAGGATGCACGTCCTGGTCAAGCAATCTTTCAGAATTCTTCAATAATTCCCCTGCCAAAACAACCGCTGTTGTTGTCCCGTCGCCAACCTCGTTTTCCTGAGTCTTGGCAACTTCAACAATCATCTTTGCAGAAGGATGCTCAATCTGCATCTCTTCCAAAATTGTGACACCGTCATTTGTGACTGTGACATCTCCCATGCTATCCACAATCATCTTGTCCATTCCCTTCGGGCCCAATGTGGTTCTTACTGTTTCTGCAACTATCTTTGCAGCCATTATGTTTGTTCTTTGAGCATCTCTCCCGACGCTTCTCTGGGTGCCTTCCGGCAGGATAAATATAGGTTGTATTTGGTTTGTCATTTTTCGTTCCCCCCTTAGTTGTTAAAAATCGCTAAAATCAGCTGAATTGGTATACAAGCAGTACTATATAAAGGTTGTGGTTTTTGGGGCTTTGCACATAAACTGGTAAATTCTATTTAAAACCGAAACATTTATAAATATTACTTTTAATAGTTCTAAAAAATACTTTATTTTTATTAAAAATATTAATATTAATAACAATGAACGCGAAATTCATAGGGAAGGCGAGGCTGACCGGGCAGGGGCAGCTCACACTGCCGCAGGAGGGGAGGCGGGACATGAACATATCAAAGGACTCGGAAGTGTACTGGTACGAGTTCAACGACATACTTGTCCTTGTCAAGGAGATTGTCAACCCCAGGGAGCTTGCAGGCCTGATACTGGGAAAAAGGAGGCGCAAATGAATATCGACGAGCTTGCAAGGCTCATGGGAAAAACCCGGAGGCAGGTCGAGGCTGCGCTGGAAAGCAGCGACGTGATCGAGCTCGACCTGAACAAAGATGACTGCTATGCCGACGACAATTATCACAAGCTAAAAAGCAAGGATTCAGAGGACAAGATAAAGATAATGTACCGATAAAATAATAAAAAAGTAAATTGAATAAAATGCATAAAATAATAAATAAAACAATCACGAGAGCGACCTCTGAAAGGGGGACTTCGCGAAGCGAATGTCGCCCAAAGCGTCAACCGATTTTGCGGTTGGAGGTAACCCGCTTGCTATTTCAACAATCAAAATAAAAAATGGACGGTAATCAAATAAAATGGTGACCTTGCCCTTTCACAGGCCGATTGGACTGCTGGCGCTTATAGCTGTAGCTGTCTTTGTCATCCTTTACCTCAGGAGGCCCAAGCCGCAGGATAAAATCATACCTTCACTGATGTTCATAATGCAGGACAACAAGAGGTCCAGGCAGTACTCGTTCCTGCAGAAGCTGATGACAAATCTTCTTTTCCTGCTGCAGCTGCTTTCAATACTTGGATTGGCGGCAGTGGCTGCAGCGCCGTACATGAAGCTGAACTATGATGTCACGCTGGAAAACACCGTCATAATACTCGATGTCAGCGCGTCAATGCAGGCCAAGGAAAACGGCGTTTCAAGGTTTGACAAGGCACTGGAGCAGGCGAAAAAGTCTTTGAGCGGGAGAAACAGCATAATCATGGCAGAGGCAACTCCATTGATTGCGCTGGAAGGCGAGAGCACAGAGGTGGCGCTCCAGGTGCTTGCAAAGATAAAGCCAAGGGCAACCTCGACAAATCTCGGGGATGCTTTGCTGCTTGCAAAGGACATTTTGGGCGACAGTCCCGGAAGAATCATAGTTTTCAGTGATTTCCTGCCTACAGAGGGGCCTGACATAGAGGTTGTCCGCACTGCAATCTCGGCAGATGACAAGCTTGTTGATTTTGCGGACGTCTCGAACAATGCAAAAAATGCCGGCATAACAAGGCTCGAGGTCGGCAAATACACGACAAAAGTCTACATCAAGAACTTCGGCAGCGAGCCGGCGCAGAGGAACATAAAAATACTGAAGGACGGCAATGTCCTAACCCAGACAAAAGTGACCATTGCCCCCCATTCGATTGAAAACTTCGTGTTTGACACGCCTGCAGGCATCTCAAAAATAGAGCTTGAGCCGAAAGACAGTTTGGAAGCTGACGATGCAGCCTACATAGCAACTCCCCCGAAGATAAAAAATTCCGTGCTGCTGATAACCAATGAAAAAAACAGCAATCTCGAGCTTGCGCTCGGGTCTGCAAAGGACATAGAGCTTAATGTTGTCAATCCCCCTGTGCTTACAATCAACACGAAAAAGCAGAAAATAGAGCCGTACAAGCATGATGCAGTAATATTCTACAAGGTTAAGAAAAGCGAGCTTGTGCCCGGCACCTTCGAGGACATTGAGCGTTATGTTGATAACGGCGGCAATTTCATAATATCTGCCCAGGACGACTTGGGCTCGGTAAACATGAGGGGCTTGCCTGTCGTCGAGCTGAAAGCAAAGCTGAACAAGCCGACAAAAGTGTGCGTCGAGACTATCAACCAGATAACAAAGCAGTTCGAGAAGGAGAGGTGCTTTACAACAACAGCGTCGTACTTCGGGGCAGAGGCTAACAGGGGCACGATAACCTTTGCATCTGCAGACGACAAGACTCCATTGATTGTTTACGGCGACAAGAAAAAGGGGAAGGTTGCGTATTACGGGATTCTGGACGACACAAGCGACTTCAAGACCCTGCCGTCCTACCCGATATTCTGGAGCCTGCTGATAAACTTCATGGCTGGCGCAGAGGACATCAAGGAGTTCAACCACAAGACAGGCAGGATAGTGACGATAAACGAGCAGAAGGTAAAAACGCCCTCTTCAACCTTGACGACTTCAAAGCTGCTCATGGACGAGGTTGGAATTTACGAGTTTGACAACAAGAAAATTGCAGTCAACCTTCTCGACGAGAAGGAATCCGACATTTCCATTCCCTCAAAAGTGGAGGAAAAAACCGAGAGGGAAAGATTGCTTGGCAGGGAGAGCAGGGCGCATGATTTCAGCCTTGAGCTCACCATACTGGTATTCGTGTTTTTGTTCATGATGACTGAATTTTTTTACATAAAGAGGAGGGGCGATATATAACAAAATGGCATTAATAATACCGGACTATTCGAGCATTTACTGCGTTTCAAGCTACTGTGCAAGGTATTCTTACGTGCTTGTTGCAATCGTGCCTGTGCTGCTGCTGATTTTCTGGTTCACGAGGAAAACATTTGTCAAGTTCGGCAACAGGCTCGAGCTTGAAGCATACATCAAGTCAAAAAGGTTTGACAGGAGGGTCGTGCTTGCATTGAGGGGCATTGCGGTTGCATTGCTCATGGCTGCGATTGCATCTCCCTTTGTGCTCGAGAGCAAGACAGTGCCCGGCGACCCAAGGCTGACAATCTTGGTTGACAACTCAAGCTCGATGGCATTGTACAACCCCGGCATTGCGTATGAGCTTTACAAGAAGCTGGAGGGCTCAATCCCAGTTAACATAAGGACAATCTCGAATGGAGAGCACTCGACAATAGGCAACGGCATACTCAACAACATAGAGGGCAACGACAATGTTATGGTAATCACCGATGGAGTCAACAACGAGGGCAAGCTCCTTGGCGACATAATGCTTTTTGCAAACAACATAAACTCGTCTGTAAGCACTTTGAGGATGGAGACTGCCAACAGCGATGTTGGAGTAGTAATTGAAGGCCCTGATGAATTGATAAAGGACACGGAAGGCGACTTTGTAGTGAGGGTATCTGTAGTGGGCAAAAACATTCCCTACACTTTGCAGGTTGCAATGGACGACACAACGCCTCTGATTGAGGAGCAGTCCAGCAAGTCCGAAACATACGTGTTCTCGAAAAAGTTTCCTCAGGGAGAATACCACAAGCTGACTGCAAGGCTGCTTGACGTCGGAAAAGACGACTATTTCCCGCAAAACAATGTGTTTTACAAGAGCATTAAGATAGTGCCAAGGCCTAAAGTGCTTTACGTGACTGAAAAAAACTCGCCATTGGCGCAGGAGCTCAACAAGATATACGAGCTTGAGGTTAAAGGCAGCGTGCCCAGCGACTTGTCGGATTATATGGCTGTAATCATCAACGACATCAGGGCTTCAAAGCTCATTTCATCTGTGAGCCTGCTGAGCGACTATGTCTCAGACGGCAACGGCCTGATATTCATCGGCGGAGAAAGCTCGTTCGACAGGGGCGGCTACAAGGGAACGCTGCTAGAGACTTTGCTGCCTATAAAGATCGGAGCCGGAGAAGAGCAGAACAAAAGCGACATAAACATTGCGATTGTTATTGACATATCCCAGGGCACTGAAGACTATATCGCAGTCGAGAAGGCTCTTGCGCTGAGCGTTGTGGACAGCCTGAGCGAGAAGAACAATGTGGGCGCTGTTGCGTTTGGCTTTACTCCATGCCAGGCATTTGTTGTGTCTCCGATAAAGCCATTGAAGGAAATAAAGAAAGAATTGAAGGAAAAAATCTCAAGGCTGAAGTTTGACGGGCAGTCCTGCTTTGACATCGGAATTCAGGGCGGCTTCCAGTTGCTGAGCACAGTCGGTGGAAGCAAGAACATCATCTTTGTCAGCGACGGCAAGACAACATACCAGCAATTAAGGGACAATACACTTGACCTTGTAAGGACAGTCAACGCAAAAGGCACAAAGGTTTTTGTCGTCGGCGTCGGGACAGAGACAGACAGCCTTGCGACAGACAACAACCTTTTCCTTGCCAATATGGCTGCGCTTGGGGAGGGGGTTTACTACAAGGCTGATGCAGGCAACAAGCTCAAGGTGCAGTTCGCCGACAAAGACGAAAGCAAAGGCGAGGAATTCTACAACACCCTTGTCCCGATTGACACAACCCATTTCATAACGCTTGGCTTGGACAATATGCATGCAACGGTTTCAGGCTACAACTATGCTGTCCCGAAGCCTTCTGCGAGGATGCTGGTTACAACCCACAAGAACATCCCGATACTTGTCGTATGGAGGTTCGGCTTGGGAAGGGTTGTGAGCTTCACAACCGACGACGGCCTGAAATGGGCAGGTGATCTCTTGAACAAGGAAAACTCCAAACTGGTGTCAAAGAGCATAAACTGGGCAATAGGCGACTTGGGAAGGAAAAAAAGCTACGACGTCACAATAAGGGATACCGTGCTTGGGAAATCCACAAGCGTCAATGTCATATCGAGGGAAATGCCTAATTCAGAGGGGCTTTCATTCGCAAAGATAGACACAAACCTTTACGCTGCCCCATACTTCCCAAAAGAAACAGGCTACAGGGAAATACTTGGAGCGACGTTCGCAGCCAACTACAATGACGAATATGCAAACATGGGCATAAGCCCGGAGTTCATGAAGCTTGTTGAGAAGACAGGAGGCAAGTCTTTTGACCCGGATGATACCAAGGGAATAATAGACTTTATAAAGGCAAAATCGAAAAGAATTAAAATAGACTCAACTGATTACAGGTGGCCGTTCGCAATAATCGCAATGGTGCTGTTTTTGGCCGAGATAGCATTCAGGCGGTACAGGGAGAATGTGCAGAAATGATATATTAATAAATGGATTCAGATGTAGTGTAACAGCGTAGTGCAACAAAAATGGGAGTAATGAAAAGGGATGTCAACCTCGGGCTGCTGCTGCTGATAGTTGCAGCGCTGATAATGTTCAGCGGCTTCACAGTCTACTACCAGACGACGTTCAAGAATGTCTCGAGAAGCTATGAGACAAAGCTGAATGAGCTTGAATCCATAAGCAAGGAGCTTGAGTCAAAAAGGGGCGCGCTTAACGAAACAAGCACGCAGCTCCAGCTCAGGAAGCAGCAGGAGGAGAGCATCAGCAAGAAGTTTGTCGATACAAAATCCGAGAGGGACCAGCTTGAAAGTGACAAGAAAAAGCTTGAGCTGGAATTAGCCAGCACAAAATCAAGCTTGGCGAGCACAAGCGCCAGGTTGAGCGAAACGCAGAGCCAGCTGGCATCTTATGCAAAGCTTGCAGCGGACTTGACAACCCAGGTGAATAACCTGAAATCAGATGTCACAAAATTGAATAAAAAAATTGACTGCCTAAAATCAACAGCAGGAGTCTCAGAAACTTGCTAAAATGTCAAAAATTTTAATATACGTGAAATATTGCAAAATTTTTGAGCATGGTCAAAAATCACGTGACAGGCTTGCAAAAGCAGAAAGAACTAACAAAATAAAAGGTGATTTTTGACATGAAAGAATTTTCACAAGTAGTTAAAGAAATCAACAGGACTTTGAATGAGCTTATATTCTTTGAGAATATAGTTAACACTACAATGGTGTTTCTTGTGTTCTACCTTGTATTGTCGGTTCTGGACTTCAAGCCTTTGTGGGCGCTGGTTCCCGCGCTGGCTTATCTCGGCTTTTACTCCTACATAAGCTTCAGGTCGTACAAGCCCGGCATTGTCGAGAGCAAATACGCCCCTTTAAGGGAAAAGCTCAGGACAGCTGCCGACAACATAGGCATGAGCAACCCGATTGTAGAGGAGCTTGAATACGAGGTTACAAGCGAGATGAAGAATGTCGGCCTGTCGATGTTCATAAACCCCAGGATATTGTCATACAAGATTTTCGGGATAATGCTGCTCTCGTTCATGATAATATTCGCGGCAACACTCAACATAAAGTTTCTGGAGTTTGCCAAGAGCAAGGTGCCTGACATATTCGAGGGCCCCAAGGGAGTCGGCAATTTTGTCGCCGTCAAGCTGAACACAAGCGAGGACATTTACGGCAAGAATGACGTTGCAAAGCTCGGCGACAAGGAGCTTAACATAAGGATAAAGCCCGTTGACTTCAAGATAAATGTAAAAGAGGAGGGAGAGGCGCAGCAGCAGAAGTTTGACTCGGTGTTCCCGAAAGAGCTTACAGTGAGGGAGACAACCGCTTACGAGGAGAATATCCCCCAGGAGCAGCAGGAACTGGTGAAGAATTACTTCAAGAAGCTTGCCGAGGGGTAAAGAATAAATAGTAATAGTGTGGCAATAAAAATAATTTAATAAGAACAATCACGATAACTTTAAAAAAATAATATTAAAAAACTTAAAATTCAAAAATTACGAGAGCGACTTTGTAATTTCATAAGGAGAGAAAAGTAAACCGCTTTTGCTGTTTGATTGGAAAATTAAAATAATATGAGAATCTTAAACAAAAAACCATTGAGGTGATTAATGTGGCTATAACAAAAAATTACAAGCAGATATTCGACGAGCTGAAGAAGGAGACCGGCAAGGTCATCATAGGGCAGGAGGAGATTGTCGAGCAGATTATGATAGCAATCCTGTGCGACAGCAATGCACTGCTTGAGGGCTACCCCGGGCTGGCAAAGACACTGACAGTAAGGACGCTTGCCCAGATTATGGACCTGAAGTTCAGCAGGATACAAAACACCCCTGACCTGATGCCTTCTGACATCACAGGCACTTACATCATAGAGGAATCAGGCGGAAAGCGAAATTTCAAGTTCCAGCCGGGCCCTGTTTTCGCAAATGTGGTGCTTGCAGACGAGATCAACCGGGCAACTCCAAAAACACAATCGGCTTTGCTGGAGGCGATGCAGGAAAAGCAAGTGACTGTGGGCACGCAGACATTCAAGCTTGACTTGCCCTTTTTCGTGCTTGCAACCCAGAATCCCATTGAGCAGGAAGGCACTTACCCTCTGCCTGAGGCGCAGGCTGACAGGTTTCTTCTGAAGATAGCAGTGAATTACCCAACTTATGAGCAGGAATTGCAGATTGTCGACAGGTTTACAGCCGAGTCAAAGGATGCAAAGCTCAAGGTCATGCTCAACAAAAACCACCTGCTTACCCTGCAGGGGCTGACAAGGCAGGTGCCGATTGCCAACGACATCAAGCAGAGGGCTGTGAAGGTTATACTTGCAACGAGGCAGAACAAGGAAGTTATACAATACGGAGCATCGCCAAGGGCGTCGATAGGCTTGATTCTTGCAGCAAAGGCAAGGGCGCTGATGCAGGGCAGGAACCATGTAAGCAACGAGGACCTGAACATACTTGCTTACCCTATCCTGAGGCACAGGATAATCCTGAACTTCGAGGCTGAAAGGAAAGGCATGAGCAAAGACGATGCAATAAAGCAGATTTTGGACAAGGTGAAATAATGAAATAAAAAAATACACTCGATAAAAAATAAATTAAAAATCCTAAAAAATCTTATAGATTTTTGGGAACTTCAAAATCAAAATTTTGAAGTAATAACGAGAGCGTCCTCTTAATGTGAAAGTGATTAAGGAAACCCGCTTGTGCTTGTTTAAGCCGATAAAATATTGATTAAATAAAAGATGGTAAAAATAAATCAAATTAAATAAAATGATTGACACCAGCTTTCTCGACCAGTTGACAAGGTTCAACCTTGTAGTCAATAAAAGGGTTACTTCCAATCTTGCCGGACCCAGAAAATCTATTGCCGCAGGAAGGGGCTCGACTTTCAAGGACTTCAGGATTTACGCGCCGGGAGACGACATAAGGCTGATTGACTGGAGGGTGTACGCAAGGACTGACAACCTTTACATAAGGGTCAAGGAAGAAGAAAGAAATCTGACTGTGCATATAATAATTGACGGAAGCGCTTCAATGGGGTTTGGCAAGCCCGTAAGCAAGTTTGACTACGCTTCAATGATTGGAGTCGGGTTTGCGTATCTTGCACTGAGGGACAATGAGAAGTTCCAGTTCTCCACATTTGCAGACCAGCTTGAGATCTTCCAGCCGAGAAGGGGCATGTCGCATTTGGCTGCAATGGTGCAGCATCTTAACTCGATAAAGCC
>JAGVXS010000009.1 GCA_018303685.1 Candidatus Woesearchaeota archaeon | reverse complement strand
GAAAGCTTGGATAGGGGGCCTGTCGTCCCAATGCCGACGTTTCCGCTGCTCAGATTAATAACCATTCGCTGTTCATTTGAGACATCTTCAATAAATTGAAGGACACCATTAGCGCCTAACCTTATATGCGCCAATCTGCTGGCGCCAGTGTTGTTAAATGTAATGACTGGATTGCTTCCCTCTATTCGCAGGACTGGCGAGGCTGTGATTGTTCCTGCATTTGGATTAGTAGTCCCAATCCCCACATTATTGCTAGTAGCATCAACAAAAAACGTTGTTCCATCAACGCTCAAATTCCCATCAACAGAAAGATTTCCTCTAATAGAAACATTTCCAGCATTAATTAAATTATTCCCGCTCAGATTCAAGTTCCCAAAAACATTGATGAAATTGCCGGTTGTCAGTTCAATGGAAGTTGCTGCGTAAGTTATAGTCGAGAATAAAATCAACATAACTCCGATTACCAAAATCATTTCTATTTTTGTTGAATTATTTTTTACTTTCATTTTTCCTTCTTCTCTTCAGCCTTTGGACTATGCTCCTCATTCTCATCACACACCAGAATTATCACTTTCTTGCCCAAGTATTCCTTTGGAGCATCAATCGCGCCTGTGCCAAATTTAGTGACACGCCTCTCAAAGAATCCTCTAATGCCCTTTACACTGATTTCATTAGAAATCGTTGTCTTTATCCTTCTCATGGCGCCAAATCCCTAAATTATCTTAATATATATAATATATATATTAAGTATTTATAAACTTTTCGGTCAGTTTGAGCCTTTTCAGGCAAAAATTAAATGCAAGCAGAATTAGAGGGGCACCCATTTCAGCGAAGCTTGCGCATGGGTCTCTAGTGTTTTTTTAAATTAAAAATTGTGAAATGGATTAAAAAATTGAAAATGATAGAAAATCAAATTAAAAAACAATCCAAAAAATACACTAAAAATAAAAAAAATTCAAAAATAATCAATTTAAATTCAAATTGCAAATAAATAATCTAAAGCTTTAAAAGCGAGGCTAAAACACAATCAAATGAAAAATGCCAATAATAACTATCGGAGAAATCGTAGACTTGATTCTTATGACCATATTTGTAGGCTACATATTCTCGGACATAATACCGGTCAGGAGGGATTCTTATGATCCACTGACACATTACAGAAGAGGATTTGATTTTGAGGCGCTTAAATTCGCAATTTTAGCGACAGCCCCTGCAATCATAGTCCATGAAATGGCGCACAAGTTTATGGCTTTGGGATTCGGCTTGAGCGCAACATTCTTTGCTTTCTACAGGAGCTCATTCACCTTGATGCTTGGAATTCTTGCAGTTATCTCAAAATTGACAGGCTTTGGCTTTGTGTTCATAGTGCCCGGGTTTGTAGGCATAAGCGGCAATGGCACTAATTTGCAGTTTGCATTGGCGGCATTTGCAGGCCCTTTTGTCAATCTCATATTATGGCTTGGCTCTTGGTATTTATTAAAAAACAAGATATACAGGAAAAAGCATCATTTGCTTTTGGCTTTAACCCAAAGAATAAACATGTTTTTGTTCATATTCAACATGCTTCCGATTCCGGGTTTTGACGGATACAAGGTTTTTACAGGGCTGATAAGGACTTTTATTGGATAATACATGGCTAAAAGAATTACAAGCGGATTACTTTTAACACTGATACGTTCAAAAGTCGCTCTCGTATTTGTTTGATTTTTAGTTGCCTATTATTTTATTGCTTTAATAAATTTATTTCATCAATCTTCGCAGCCAAAATAAAATCATTCTCCGACAATCCTTTTATTGCATGCGTCCAAAGCTCAACCTCAACCTTGTTGTAATGCACGCAAAAATCCGGATGGTGCCCTTCCTGCTCTGCAATATCCGCAACAGAATTGACAAATTTCATCGCTTCTTTAAAATTCCTGAACTTGAACTTTTTGTATAAATGCCAGTCTTTTAGACTCCAAGCGGGAATTTCTTTAAGCAATTCATTTACTTTTGCCTCTTCCAGTGGCGGCATTCCAGCCTCGCAAGGCACACATTTCTTTTTCGTTAAGTCCATAAGAAGTAAGAATTTTGTATTAAATATAAATCTATCCACATTTATTTTCAATATTGCAAACAACTCCAATTTATTCATCAAACCATAAACTATAAATAAAACTTGTTTCATTTCCAAATAATGCAACTAAAAGATTTTTGGGGGTTTATTTCTAAGTTTTTACGAGGTGTTTCTTTCTATGCCTAAATACATTGTCGTAGCCGGAGGAGTTATGAGCGGCGTTGGAAAAGGCGTAACAACAGCTTCAATAGGAAAAATTCTCCAGGAGCATGGCTACAATGTTACAGCAATAAAGATTGACCCTTACCTGAATTACGACGCAGGCACATTAAGGCCGACAGAGCATGGAGAAGTCTGGGTTACAGATGACGGCGGCGAGATTGACCAGGACTTGGGCACTTACGAAAGATTCCTTAACAAAGACATTCCAAAAAGAAACAACATCACCACTGGGCAGGTCTACAAGACCGTCATTGACAGGGAAAGGCGCGGAGAGTACCTTGGGCAGACGGTTCAGTTCATTCCCCACATTCCTGACGAGATCAAAAAGAGAATTAAGGAATCAAGCGACAATTACGACTTTGTCTTAGTGGAAGTCGGAGGCACAATCGGCGATTATGAAAACATCCCATTCTTGTTCGCATTGAAAAGCCTTGAAAGGGAAGTAGGGAAGCAAAACCTTAGTTATGTCCTTGTAACTTATCTTCCAATACCAAGCCATATAGAGGAAATGAAGACAAAGCCAACCCAGCAGGCAATAAGGCTTCTGAGCGAGTCGGGAATATTCCCGGACTTCATAATATGCAGGGCTAAAAGAGCGCTGGATGTGGTGAGAAAAAAGAAAATTGAGACATACGCAAACATTATTTCAGACCATATCATCTCAGAGCCTGACATTGAAACTGTCTATCAAATCCCTCTTGACTTGGAGAAGGAAAAGTTTGGGGAAAAAATACTGAAGGAATTTGGAATGAAGCCAAAAAAGCAGCCCGAGTGGCACGAATGGAAAAAGCTTGTTGAAAACATACTTAACCCAAAAAAAACAGTCAAAGTCGCGATTGTAGGCAAATACATTGACATAGGCGACTACAATCTTGCAGACTCTTACATTTCCATAAACCAGTCTTTATTGCATGCAGGCGCCTCATTAAACACAGGAGTGGAAATTGAATGGCTTGACTCAAAGATGTTTGAGGAAAACAAGAAGTCAGCCAGTGAGCTGAAAAAATACGATGGAATCATTGTTCCGGGCGGCTTCGGCGCTTCCGGAGTTGAAGGCAAGATTAATGCAATAAATTTTGCAAGGGCAAATAAAATTTCTTATCTTGGTTTATGCTATGGCTTGCAGCTTGCAGTCGTAGAGTTTGCAAGGAATGTCTGCAATTTGAAAGACGCCCATACCACCGAGGTTAATCCCAAAACAAGCGCTCCTGTCATTGATGTGCAGCCAGCGCAAAGGGAAATTCTGGAAAAGCACATGTTCGGCGGCACAATGCGCTTGGGGGCTTACGCCGCTGTTTTGAAAGACAAAAGCAAAGTTCTGAAGCTTTACGGGGAAGCCGGAAGATTAAGCGAAGATGAAAAAAGAATTCAGGAGATTATGAAGGACAAAAGCCAGGCATTCAGGTTGGGCATTCTCGAAAAAGGCAAAAAAACAGTGCTTGAGCGGCACCGCCACAGATATGAGGTAAACCCAAGCTTCGCGGATTTGCTGGAGAAAAATGGATTGGTGTTTTCCGGCTGTTACATGAGGGCAGACAAGACAAAGCTGATGGAATATATAGAATTGCCCGACCACCCTTATTTCATTTCAACGCAGGCGCATCCGGAGTTCAAGTCAAGGCTTGGAAACCCGTCGCCATTGTTTTACGGGTTCGTAAAGGCGTGCGGGAAATAATAATTTCATCAAAACTATCAAAAAAGTTTTCATTTTTTCGGAATTTCGGAAATCCATGATTTCCGCAACCTTTATTAACAATACATTTTTCTAACTTCTATTTTATGCGGGGTTGTATTTATGGAGCAGAACACTCAGAATCAGCAGCAAAAAAAATCGCTAAAGCAGGCATTATTTGAAATCTATGAAAAGAAATACAAGGCATTGCTGATTATCCCGTTTTTGATTTTTCTGTTGTCGCTGGCCCAGATAGGCTGGCAGATTTACAATACAGGGGATTTTGTCAAGAAAGATGTTTCATTGAAGGGCGGCGTTACCGTAACAGTTCCCTACAATAAAAATATCGACATAATTTTGGTTGAAAAGCAAATCTCTTCAGAATTCCCGAAAAATGACATTGCCGTAAGGACTTTGGGAGGCGCCGGGACTGCAGGAGGCATTATCGTCGAGGCGGATATTGACGCAAATAATAATGCTGAAAGAGGCAGGCTGCTGCAGGCGATAGAAGCCTCATTAAAAATTGATTTAAGCAATGTAGATTACGGGATCGAAATCATCGGCTCCTCGCTCGGGGCAAGCTTTTTCAGGGAGTCGCTGATTGCGCTGGCTGTAGCCTTTCTGTTCATGGGGCTTGTTGTTTTTATCTATTTCAGGACTTTTATTCCAAGCCTTGCAATCGTGCTTGCAGCTTTCTCAGACATGGTTTTTGCGCTGGCCGCAATAAACCTCATGGACGTGAGGATAGGGACTGCGGGAATTGCCGCATTCCTGATGCTTATCGGCTATTCGGTTGATACAGACATCCTGCTTTCTGTCAGGGTTTTGAAAAGAAAGGAAGGCACTGTCATGGACAGGATTATCAGCTCCATAAAAACAGGAATGACAGAAACTATCACAGCAATAGTTGCTGTGACAGTCGCAATGCTTGTAACTCAATCAGAAGTGATAAGGCAGATAATGCTTATTCTGCTGCTCGGCCTGGTTGCGGACATTTTCAACACGTGGATACAAAATGTAGGATTGTTAAGAATTTATATTGAAAGAAAAGCAAAGAAGGGGATTATTATATAAAAATGAACTATAAAATCAAAAAATTAATCGCGAATTGGCGGATAATATTGCTGGTTGTTTTTATACTGGTGTCTTTAGTTGCAATACACCCAACCTTAAGCAAGGGCGTTGCAATAAGGAGCGTTGTTACAAACAGCTCTGCAAGCATCGCAGGCATTCCGCAGCCAAAGCCCAATATACAGCCTGTTGCAAGGGAAAGGGTAATTGCTGTAGCCAACAAGCAAGTCGAAGATGTTGAGGATTATTACAATTATATCAATTCTATAGGAATCAACAGGACTATCCAGATAACAACAACAAAAATGGCTTACAGGGTTGCTAAAACTGGAGACGATATCGGGCTTCGGGTTTTTGAAGCCCCTTCAACAAACATAAGGAAAGGGCTTGATTTGCAGGGCGGCACAAGGGTTCTTTTGCAACCGGAAGCAAAGCTGAGCCAGTACGACATCGGTGTGCTGATAGACAATATGAAGGAAAGGCTCAACGTCTATGGCTTGAGCGACATTGTAATCAGGGATGCAAACGACTTGGTTGGCAACCAGTATATTGTGGTCGAGATTGCCGGAGCTACAGAAGAGGAGATAAAAGACTTGCTTGCCCGCCAAGGCAAATTCGAGGCAAAAATCGGCAACAAGACAGTGTTTAGGGGAGGAGCTGACATTGTTTACGTTGCCCGGAGCGCCAATGAAGCCGGCATAGACACAGCCACAGGATGCTATCCCCAAGGCCCGCAATGGTATTGCCGCTTTAGGTTTTCAATAACGCTGAGCCAGGAGGCGGCGCAGCAGCAGGCAGACGCCACAAAAGGCCTGAGCGTGGTTTTTGACCCTGCTTCGGGGCGCAGCGCAGACTATCTCAGCGAAAAACTGGAGATTTATCTTGACGATGTGAAGGTTGACGAGCTTAACATCGGCTCTGACTTGAAGGGGCAGGCAGTCACTCAAATCCAGATAACAGGCCCCGGGGTTGGCGCAAGCCAGCAGGATGCAATATCCAATTCATTGCAGAACATGAAAAGGCTTCAAACCATACTGATAACAGGCTCGCTGCCTGTGAAGCTGAACATAGTAAAGACTGATGCGATAAGCCCTGTTTTGGGCAGGGAATTTGTCAAAAATGCAATAATCATGTCGCTTCTTGCAATACTTTCGGTTGCAGTCGTTATCGGCTTGAGGTACAGGAAAATGCTTATTGCGATACCGATTCTTATTACAATGCTTTCCGAAGTCATCATACTTCTTGGAGTTGCCGCATTCATAGGCTGGAACATTGATTTGGCTGCGATTGCAGGCATTCTTGTTGCAATAGGCACAGGAGTTGATGACCAGATTGTCATAACTGATGAGACTTTGAAGGGACAAACTGCCAATGTTTACAACTGGAAGGAAAAAGTCAAGAGGGCATTTATAATAATAATGCTTGCGTATGCAACTGTCGTAGTTGCGATGATTCCGCTGATTTTTGCAGGGGCAGGATTGCTGAAGGGCTTTGCAATAACCACTATAATAGGGGTTACGATCGGCGTTTTCATCACACGTCCAGCATATAGCGCATTTGTGGAGATAATGCTGAAATAAAACAACCCTTCCGCGAGTTGACGGCGGGAAACTTTTTCGCAAAAAAGTTTCATCAAAAAATGTAGGCTTCGCAACAATGCTCAGCCCACGAAAAATAGATTAACAAAAGTTCAAAGAAGAGAAAGGGGTTAGATAACTCGTTTTTGCCTGCTTAACCGATAGTTTTATATATAAGATATATCTTATAAATCTTGTAAATAAGATATTAAGGTGATGCAAAATGACAGAAATAGTGGAAATAGGAAAAATAAGCTCTCGTGGGCAAGTAGCTATACCCTCAGACATTAGAAGTCAACTTGGGTTGCATGAAGGTTCAAAGGTGTTATTTGTACTAGAAGACGACACCATACTTATGAGGAAAGTAACTGCAGAGTCTTTTGCACAGCTGACTAAACCATTAAGAGCAGCAAAGAAAAAAATAAGAGAGGAAGACGTAATCAAATCAATCCATAAGTTAAGGCAAAGCAAAAAATGAAGTTTACGTTGGATACAAATATACTAGTTTCTGGCACTTTTTGGACTGGAGATTCTTTCCAAATTCTTGATACGATTGACAAAGATAAATTAAAGCATGTGTCTTCAAAGGAGCTTATTAATGAAAGCTTATTAATGAATATTACAAAGTAATTTCCAGCGATGAAATAATTAACAAGGTAAAAAATAAAAAGCTGATAATGTTAAAAGTTGTGCAGAGAGTAATCAATAACTCTAAGATTGTAGAGCCTTCTGTTAAACTTGACATTGTAAAAGATGATTCAAACGATAACAAAGTGCTAGAATGTGCAAAAGAAGGAAAAGTTGACTACATAATTACAAATGATGGTCATTTATTAAAGTTAAAAGAATTTGAAGGCATAAAGATTGTAACACCAACAGAATTCTTGAGAATTCTGAAAGTTAATTGAACATCAAAATCAATAACTATAAAAACAACTGATTTTCCAATTTTCAAATGGCAACCAAACTATGGGCGGCTTTGCTTGTCTTGTTCACTACTGTGCTTACTTCATCAGCGCAGATTTTGTGGAAGAAAGGCGTTGCTGCACTGGCTTTTGATATTTTAGGCATAATCACAAATTACTACATTATTGGCGGCATTCTTCTTTATGTTGTTGGCGGCGCTTTGCTGATAATCTCATTTAGGGGCGGCGAGGTTTCTGTTTTATACCCTATAATTGCAATGAGCTACATATGGGTAAGCCTGCTCAGCGTCAGGTTTCTCGGTGAAATTATGAACCCTTTCAAATGGATTGGTGTTGCAGCGATAATTGCAGGAATTGCCTGCATAGGCTATGGAAGCAAGGACTCTCTTCCAGGGGCTGTATAAAATGGCAACACAAATTTGGGCTGTAAGCCTGGTTGTTTTCGCTACATTGGTTGGGGCGTTCGGGCCCATACTGCTGAAAAAAGCCTCTGCTAAAAGCCTGTCAAATCTCAGCTCGCTGGCAACAAACTACCATCTTTTTGGAGGCGTTGCATTATATGCTCTGGGAACATTGATTTTCATTCCTGCATTGAAAGGCGGCGACTTGTCTGTTTTGTACCCTTTCGTTGCTTTGGCGTACATATGGGTGAGCCTGCTCAGCGTCAAATTTCTCAATGAGAGAATGAACAGGCTGAAGTGGCTTGGAATTGCATTGATAATTCTCGGTGTCAGTTTCATTGGCATAGGAAGCCAGTAGAAATGTTTTTATACTGCTGTTTTACATTGAATGCAAAATGCAAAAAACAATCATCCTGTCTTTAGGCGGCTCTTTAATTGTTCCGGACGGCATAGATATCGGATTTCTGAGGCAATTCAAAAAAACAATTGAAAAATATGCCAAAAAAAATTACAGGTTTGCCATTTATTGCGGCGGCGGCAGATTGGCAAGGAATATGCAGGATGCAGCTTCCAAAATAGCAAAACTCAGCAATCAGGATTTGGACTGGATTGGGACTTATGCGACAAGATTAAATGCATTATTATTATGGTATATTTTTAAAAATGATGTAAGCGGCTCAATTGTCGCTGATCCTACCCAAAAAATCAATTTCAAAAAAAATGTTATAATAGCGGCAGGCTGGAAGCCCGGTTGGAGCACTGACTATGACGCTGTTTTGCTTGCTAAAAATCTGCGCATTAAAGAAATAGTGAACATGAGCAATGTCGATTATGTCTGTGACAAAGACCCAAAAAAACACAGAGATGCCAAAAGAATTGGAAATATAAAATGGGCAGAATTCGTAAAGCTGGTAAGCCGGAAATGGAAAGCGGGCATGAACGTTCCTTTTGACCCTGTTGCAGCAAAGGAAGCCCAAAAGTCAGGGATGAAAGTCAGCATCATCGGCAGGGACTTGAGGAATCTTGAGAATTTGTTGGAAGGCAAAAAATTCAGGGGAACTGTAATACGCTAAAAATGGAAGAAGAATATAACTGGAATTTGATACTTAAGGCGGCAGTTCCAATTGCATTGATAGAAGCATATGTTTTTTACACAAGCATAAGCAATGGCTGGAAATGGCTTTCTTTGATAATAGGCTTGCTTTTAACAGGAGGAATCGTTTATTCAAGAAACAAAAAGAAAAACAACGTTTTCACAGCAGTTGCCATGGTATTTCTCGTTGCCCTGATAGTAAGATTTTTGAAAAGCTTTGGGGTTTTCTAAATAAAATCGCTTATTTTATGTTTCATTTCTTCATGCCATAGCCACAGCAGCAATATTATTGCATCAACTGCAGCTGGAACATTTGGAATACTCAATTTGTTTAGCAGATGTAATTTAAATGTCGTATCCAAAAGGGGATAGAAAATCATAACTCCCTCATAATGCCCTCCTCCTAAAAAATAGTCAAGGAAAAGATGGAATAGCACGCCAAAACAAGCAACAAAAAAGTACATTCCTGCCCTATGCTTTTTATGGCGCCACAGGATAAATCCAGGAATCAAAAATATTAAGCCAGATAAAGGCGTATGGGTTATTGTGCCATGCGCTATGCTTAACCCAAAAAAATTGAGAAGCCAATTTAATGGTATGTCAATATCGGGCAACAAACCGGCAAAGCCTGCAATAAAGACTGTGTGCAAAGTGAAGTATTTTTTGTGCTTCGCAACATAATCCCTGTATAAATCAACTACGATTATGGTTAATAAAACATGGGTTACTGCTAAGGGCATTTAAATCACCAGTGCCTGAAGCTTTCCCTTACGATTGACATGAAAAGAATAAGTGCAAATACGGATGCAAAAAAGAAGCTGGCAAATGACAAAAACGGCACACCGAGTATTGTCGGCCCTTTCCCGATGTTCATCAGTATTGCAGACGCTATGAGCAGGGAAGCTATCAGCAGCCCGTAAGCAACCCTGTTGCTGCTCCTGTCTATCTCCAGAGACAGCTTTTTTATGTCTGTATCCTCAATGTCAACCTTTATTGTGCCTCTTTGTATCCTGTCAAGTGCCTTTTCAGCTTTTTCAGGAAAATCCTCTGCAAATTTCCTATACCTATCGATATTGTGCACAAAGCTTTTCCACATATAAAGCGGGCTTTTCCTTCTGGCAATGACTTTTTCAATGAACGGCTTTGCAGTCTCTATAATCTTAAAATTTGGGTCATACTCGATCGCAACACCCTCCAATGTTATTATGGTCTTTCCAAACAGGACAAATGAAGCCGGTATCCTGAGCTTGTGCCTTAGTGCAATGTCAAGCAGCTCTTCAAGCACTTTGCTGATTTTTACATCCCTTATCGAAGCGCCCTGCAACGGCTGTATTGTAAATGCTATGTCGGTTTTCAGCTGCCCGTAATCGATGTCGCCGCTTTCCATCCCTATGCCAATCAGCGCGTCCATCACAAGCTCCTCGTCCTGCTCGGCAATTCCGTAAAGCAAGTCTATGCACTCGTTCTTGAGCTTCTCGTCAAAATAGCCCACGATTCCAAAATCAACGAATGCTATTGAGTTATCGCGCATTACCATGATGTTCCCGGGGTGCGGGTCCGCATGAAAAATGCCGTGCACGAAAACCTGCGTCATGACCGCTTCAAATCCTATGCCCATTATCCTGTTGAAGTCTATCTTTCTTCTTTTGATTTCCTTTATGTCGTGCAGCTCAATTCCGTCTATAAACTCAAGAGTCAGTATATGCTCGGTTGTCAGCCCGTCATAAACCTTCGGTATTTTAACGCTTTTGCTGCCCTTGAAGTTCTGCGCAAACCTTTTTGCGTTCCTGGCTTCAAGCCTGAAGTCAAGCTCCTTTTCAGTCCATTCCCTAAACTCCTCGACTAGCTGCAAAGGCCTGTACCTTATTATCCTTTCCACGTTGTTCTCAAGGAGCTTTGCAAAATAAAGCATTATCTCGATGTCAGTTTCAATCAGGTGCCTGATGTTCGGTCTTTGCACCTTGACAGCAACCTTCTCGCCGTTTTTCAGAATTGCCCTATGCACCTGGCTTATCGAGGCGGATGCTATCGGCTTTTTTTCAAAATGAAGGAAAAGATGCTCCATGCTTTTGCCGAATTCCTTCTCTATAATGGACTTTACCTCGCTGAACGGGAATTCCGGAACTTTGTCCTGAAGGTTTTCCAGCTCTTTGCAGTACTCTTTTGGCACCAAGTCAGGCCTTACGCTTAAAAGCTGCCCGAATTTTATGAAAGTAGGCCCGAGCCTCTCAAATGTGCTCCTGAGCATTGCTTCGGGCTTTGCCTCCAGCCTTTTGGCAAGCTTGGATTTCACCCTTTTTGTTATCGGGATGCGGTGCTTTAGCCTTATTTTGCTCAGCAGGAAGTCAAATCCCTCTTCGAAAAGAACTAAAAGTATCTGGTTAAACCTCTTTATGTCCCTCACCTCTCTTATTAGATGAAACGGCATATTTACCTTATTTCCTTATTTGCCCATTGCTCATATTCCTTGTTTGGAACGGCATCCAGCCTTAAAATGCACGGAATTGAATAGGAATGGATTCTTTTGGTTTCATTGACCAGCCTTTTGAACTTATTGTCCTTGGTTTTTGCAATAACCGCATGCTCTTTATCCTTTACAATTTTTCCTTTCCACCAGTACATGCTTTTTATGGGAAATATGTTTGCGCACGCTACCAGCCTTTTTTTTAACAAGTGCATTGATATTTTCTCAGCCTCGTTCCTGTCTTTGCAGGTTATGTAAGCAAGCGCCATGCATCTGCAATATAATCCTTTGTTTATTAATTTTTTGAATATTGCAGCTTGCTCCGATAATTTTAAATAATCCGATTTTTTTCAATTCCGAATGAGATTCATTCAGTTCATAAAGCCCGGCACTTTGAAGATACTGGCATTCATATTCATAGGCGTTCTTTACCTATACTTTGCTGTTGAGGATGCCTGCGCTGTCAGCTTTTTATTTGCGTTTTGCTATAAGGCCTATGGCTTCCCGTTTTTATACATTGTAAACGGCGATATTGGCAATGCGGTTGGGCACATAAAAACCCTTCCTTTAGGGGCCTATTTCACTGAAACCGGAAGCCAGCTGTTTAATCTGCCGGCTTTGCTGCTGGACTTGGCTGTTGCCTATCTGCTGGCATGCCTTCTGTCAATGCCGTTCAGGAATGCCGGTGCAGGCAGCGACACTTTTAAAAAAGGGCAGTGACTTCTTCCCTGCATGTACATATTTTCAAACGTACTCGGCGTATTCGTATTTGACGAAAAAATAAATGTGGTGGAAGAAGTTTCATTTGGTAGTTTTAACAATGAAATCAGGGACGGGCTTGCCAAGAGCCTGAAAGGCAAATACAATGCGGCTGAGCCGGATGAGGCTGCATACAAAAATATTCTGCACTATTTCAATAATAAAAAATTCTTCGCCGATTTCCGCGATAAAAACCTGCAGCTTACAAAATCCGGTGTCAAAAATTCTGTAGGCAATGACATTCTGGTTATACAGGCGGTAAACTCAATTGGAGAGCTTGACAAGGCAATAAACATAATTGTAAAGAGGCTCAGGGAATGGTACGAGCTTTATAATCCCGAAGCCTCAAGGGCAATTGAAGACCATGAAAAATTTGTCGAAAGCGTTCTGGAAAAGGGAAAAAGCGAGCTTCTCAGGGAGTTGAAAATAAGCCAAAATGAGTCCATTGGCGCAGATTTAAGGCAGGAGGATTTGGAGCCTATAAAAAGCCTGGCGCATCAGGTTCATGATATTTACCAATTGAGAAAAGCCCAGTTTGATTACATAGCATCGCTGATGGATTTGTTGTGCCCGAACATAAAGGCTGTTTGTGATGTTCTGGTTGGCGCAAAGCTGATAGAGCATGCGGGCAGCCTTAAAAGGATGAGCATAATGCCGTCTTCAACAATCCAGATTCTTGGGGCTGAAAAGGCTTTGTTCAGGCACATGAAGACAGGCGCTAAATCCCCAAAGCACGGAGTCATTATAAGCCATCCCTTAATTGCAAATTCCCCTCCAAAAATGCACGGCAAGATTGCAAGGGCATTGGCAGACAAGATATCGATAGCTGCAAAGATTGACTATTTCAAGGGCAAATTCATAGGCGACAAGCTGAGGGAAGGGCTTGAAAAAAAATTTGAGGGCATTGTAAAATGATAAGGCAGTCAGGACTATTTGAGGTTTACGAATCCAGTGAAAAAAGAAGGCAGCTTTACACTGTCAACCTTGTTCAGGGGCAAAAAGCCTATGACGAAAAGCTTGTCATGCAGGACGGCACTGAATACAGGGAATGGGACGCTTTCAAGAGCAAGCTCGCAGCAACGATCCTTAAGGGAAGCCCAAATACTGGCTTGAGAAAAAATGCTGTTGCCTTGTACCTCGGCTCTGCATCCGGAACAACTGTCAGCCATGTTTCTGACATTGTTGGCAGCGAAGGCTTGGTATTTGCGGTTGATATTGCGCCAAGGGTTATGAGGGATTTGATTTTCTTGTGCTATAAGAGAAAGAATATTGCGCCAATACTTGCAGATGCAAATAAAACTGATTTATTGAAAGAAAGAATCTGCACAGTTGATGCTGTTTACCAGGATGTTGCCCAGAAAAATCAAGTAGAAATATTTTTGAAAAATGTTGATTTATTCTTGAAGAATGGCGGTTACGCATTGCTGACTGTCAAGGCAAGAAGCATTGACGTTACAAAGAATCCAAAGCAGATATTCAAGGAGGTAAAAGAAAAGCTGGAGAAAACATTGACAATAATAGACTACAGGGAGCTTCAGCCGTTCCAGAAGGACCATTGCATGTTTATCTGCAAAAAAAGATAATTTTAAATAATATGGCTTTAATGATAATTGCATGAAAAAGAGGTATTTGTTTTTGCTGTTCTTAGCGCTAATTCTGCCAGTCAATTTTGCTTTTGCCCACGAAGGCGAGGAAGATGAGTTTATGCTGGACCACTCTGAGCTTTATCCAATAACACAATTGCAGGCTGCAGGCTACGGCTCTTTGGCTTTTGGCGTTTTGATTGCAGTTATTCTTCTGTTTCACAAAAAAATGGAAGGAATGGCCAAGAAAATAGCATACTCCTTAATTCTTATTGTTGTAGCGCTAGTAACTCTTTACCTTGTTATAGTAACTTTGCACCTTAACTTAATATCTTTAACGAAAGGCCCTGTTCACTGGCATGCCGACTTTGAAATATGGGTTTGCGATAAGGAAATCAGGTTGGCAGAGCCGAAAGGATTGTCCAACAAGCAGGGAGTTGACTTGATGCACGCCCATAATGACAACAGAATCCATGTTGAAGGAGTTTTGCTTGACATGAAAGCCGCAAGCCTTGGCGCTTTCTTTCACGCTGTTGGCGGCTCGATATCTGATGATGGAATGAGGGTCCCAACTGATGAAAATTTAGTCGTTGTCCGCAACGGCTACACATGCAATGAAAAGCCCGCCAAGCTTTATGTTTTTGTCAACGGAAATTTGATTGAGAATCCAGGGGATTATGCAATATCACATTACGAGGAAGTGCCTCCCGGCGACAGGATAAAATTCGTGTTCACTGAAAAATCAGTAGAAGAAATAAACAAAAATATAGGCTAAAATGGTAGTAGAAACATCTTTGCCAACTATTGGAACTGTGTTAATAACGGCTGCAATAGATTCAATTAATCCTTGTGCTATAGGTGTATTAATTTTGCTTATTTCTGTAATGATAGCTCTCAGGTCAAAAGTGGAGATGCTAAAATACGGCTTAATATACATCGCTGCAGTTTATGTCACTTACTTGTCTGCTGGGCTAGGCATTTTATATTTCCTAAGTGTTGTCCCATTAAGAGTTAGCGAATACATATCTATCGTTGTTGGTTCGTTAATTGTGATTGCAGGCTTAATTGAAATAAAGGATTTCTTTTGGTACGGACAAGGCATTACATTATCAATTCCTCCAGAAAGGGCAAAGCAAATTCATGAAATGACAAAAAAGGTTACTTTGCCAGCTATGGTTTTGCTAGGCGCTTTTGTTGCAGGAGTTGAGTTGCCATGCACAGGCGGCCCTTATCTTGCAATTCTTGTTTTTCTATCGCAAAACTTTAATCTTACAGCATTCTTCTTGCTTTTATTTTACAATGTAATATTTGTTATGCCTTTGGTTGTAATTTTGCTTATGGTTCATTTTGGCTATGCAAAAGTTCAAACCCTGAAGAGATGGAAGCAAGCCAATAGGACCTATATGAGGTTAGCAACAGGCGTAATCTTAATATTATTAGGCTGGCTGCTCATATTAATCGCAAACGGCACAATAACCTTTAACTAAAATGAAAAAGAAAGCAAGTAATATAATAAAAAGAACAAAGGACAAAACAATATTGCAAATAGTAAAAAGAAAAGGGCATGCAGAGCTTTATGACGAAAGAAAAGTTTACGGCTCCTGCTATTTTTCATGCAGAAATGCGCATTTAAGCGAGAAAGAATCAGAGGAGATATGCAAAAAGGTTTCTACAGCAATAACAAAATGGGTCAAAAAGCATAAAACTGTATCTTCAAACGAAATTTTCAGGACTTTAATCAAAGAATTAAAAAAGCACAACGAGGATGCTGCATTCTTGTACGAGACGCATAGGGATATTTCTTAGAAACGATAAATTAAAATAATACATTATCAATTGATTTGCAACAAATTGCACAAAGTGGCTTAAATGGCAAAAAAACCAAAAAAAGCGGGCAAAAAAAGCAGGAAATCGGCAAAGAAAATAATCAAAAGCAAGAAAGTGTGCGAGTTCTGCTGATTCTGGAGATAGTCAACATTTATAAACAAGTTGGCATTATTAAATAGCATGCCGTCAAGAATAGAGAAGGCGCGCCAGGCTTACTATGCAAAAAACGTAGGCCTTGCAGAGCAGGCGCATAAAAACGAGCTTATCAGAAAGCAGGCAAAAGGGGAAGTATTTGGCGCGGCAAAGGAGCAGTACCTCGCCGAGTTTGTGTACGGGGCAATAGACGGCACAGTCACGACATTTGCCGTTGTTGCAGGCGCCACAGGCGCTTCATTGTCATCGGTTGTCGTCATAATTCTTGGGTTTGCAAATCTCATTGCAGACGGCTTTTCAATGGCAGTCGGCAATTTTCTCAGCGAGAAAACCCAGCGCGACTTGATAGCAAGAGAAAGGAAAAGGGAGGAATGGGAGATAAAGGCTGTGCCTGCCGGCGAGCGCGAGGAAATAAGGGAAATATTCAGGAGGAAAGGCTTCAGTGGGAAAGACTTGGATAGGGCAGTCAGGATAGTCACATCCAATAAAAAAGTCTGGGTTGACACCATGATGGCAGAAGAGCTTGGCTTGCTGGTGAGCCCTAAAAAGCCCTGGAAGACAGCAATGGCAACTTACATAGGATTTATACTCATAGGGCTGATTCCACTGCTTGCTTATGTGTTTTCATACTTTGCGCCTTTTTTCCAGCGCAACACCTTTGCAATTGCTGTCGTTATGACTCTTGTTGCGTTGTTTGCAGTCGGAGCCATAAAAAGCTATGTAACAAGAGTAAAGCCTTTGAAGTCTGTTTTTCAGACTGTTTTTGTGGGAGGGGCTGCTGCAGCAATATCATATTATATTGGATTTTTCCTTAGGCTGCTTATTACAGGGTAGGCATTTGAATTTCTAAAAACCCCAAATAACCCTCTATGAACGAGAAACAAGCTATTTAAGACGTTTTTCGGAAAAACAAACTTTAATAATCCCAATGTTTTCATGCTAAATTATATATAAAAATCAATCTTGGAGGTGGTAATATGAAAAAAATACTATTGTTTTTGGTGCTGGCAGTGTTCTTGGCAAGCGCGTGCTCGCAAAAGCCGGCAGAGAAGCCTGAAGACTTGATAGGCCAAGGTACTCCTGTGGAAAGCAATATGCCTGTGCCCGGAGAGAACATTAAAGAAACTGAAGTCATTGAAAATGAGCCTGCAGCAGAGTCTGTCAAGGAGTTCAAAATTACTGCAAAGCAGTTCTCTTTTACCCCTGAAACTATAGAAGTCAATAAAGGCGACAGGGTAAGGCTGTTGGTTACAAGCACTGACGTGCCTCATGGCATTGCAATAAAGGAATATGGCATCAATGAAAGGCTTGACCCGGGCAAGGAAGTAAAAATTGAGTTTATAGCAGACAAGGAAGGCACTTTCACAGCCTTTTGCTCTGTGTTCTGCGGCTCAGGGCACAGCAACATGAAAGGAAAGCTGATTGTCAAGTGAGGAAATGAAAGCAAAAAAATTTTCATTTTTATTATTTTTTATTTTTCTGTTAATCTCCTCGTTCTCTATTTTAGTCACCGCCCATTCTCTTTATTTATTCGGCATAAGCTTGGATTTTGACAAAGAATTAAAGTCAAATATTGCTAAATCAGCACAGAAATTTTTAAGCACAAGCGAAGAGCCATTGTCATTCGACTTGGACAAGGGCTTGGTTATGGCGCATTTCGAGCCTGAGCAGAGAAACTATGTTGAAATCAACCCGCTGGGCTATGAAGTTTACGGCATGAGGAATGAAAACCTGAAGCACAAGGAAGGACAGTTTGCAATAACAAAACAGCAGGGCTTTCAAATAGCAGGAAAATTCTTTGAAAAACTGCCAGAGAAAATAAAATCAGAGCTTAAGCATGATTCTGATGTTTCTGAAGTTGATAACACCTATTTTTACAAGTGGTTCAGGCAGGTTAACGGCATTTTAGTAATCGACGAGGCTTTTATGGTTAATGTTGACGCAGTCAACGGCAACATAATTGCATGGCGCCTGTCAATTTTTGACTATCCTAAAAGCTCAATCGAAACAGTTCCTGCCATAAGCAAGAATGTTGCAAAAAGAGTTGCGGAGATAAGCTTTAACGCGCCTTCTGTCAAGGATTTTAAGCCATACCTCATTATAGTGGTTAATGGGCCAGTGTGGGTAAACAAGCTTCAGGGGCAGTTTTATCCGTTTTTTGTCGGAGTAAATGCAAAAGAAGGAAGCATAGCATTTACTGGCACAATTCCTGGAGAAGTTCCAAAAGGCTATAATGCCGGAGACGAGATTAAAGTTATTGAAACTGATTTCATAAAGCAGATTTACAGCCAAAAATGAAAAAATTATTTATGGCTTTGGCATTGATATTTGTTTTTATTAGCGCTTGCGCTCCAAAAGAGGATAAAGATGCAATAAATGCAAAAAAGCTTATTGAGTACCACAAGAAAAAATTCGACAGCCTTCCTTTAAGCGGCAAAATAGCCAATGGAGTTAGGGAAATTGGAGTCAAAGCCTTCCAATATGGCTGGGAGCCTGAAAGCATAGTTGTAAAAAAGGGAGAAAAAGTAAGATTTATCGTGGAAACAGCTGATGTCCCGCACGGCTTTGAATTGGAGGGCATAATAATTCCAGGCTGGGATCCTGACAAATCAGTAAGAAAAGGATGGGATCCTGACAAATCAGTAAAAAAAGGGGACAAAACAATATTGGAGATAAATGCAGAAGAGGCCGGAGTGTGGGACATGGTTTGCACAGCCTACTGCGGCCCTGGGCATACTGGAATGAAAGGCAAATACATTGTTAAAAACTAAATATCACATTCAAGATGGAAAGCAAAACAGAAGCAACGGCATTGATAATCTTATTGATTATTGTTTTTGGAATGCTGATTTTAGCTTTGAAAGATTTTTTCAGCTTCAATGCAAATAAGACAAATGGGGTATCATTTCAAAAAAATATACAATCTTCAATGCAGTTTAATTTTATGGATGACGAACTCGCTAAAGACGAAAGGAGTAAAAGTGCAAATATAGGTGCTTTAGGCTCACAGCACATCCATGCTGATTTTAAAATTTTTATTAATGGAAACTCCATAAATTTTGCCGATGATAAGCACTATATGAAAAGCAATATAATCCATTTGGACAACCAGCAAAACAAGGAAGATGCTTCAGGGCTTATACACATGCATGCAACAGGCGTTCCATTTTGGT
>JAGVXS010000074.1 GCA_018303685.1 Candidatus Woesearchaeota archaeon | reverse complement strand
ACTATAAAAATACTCCAGAAGTATGCTGACCGAAGAGCTCAAAAAAGAAATCTACTTTCCTTATTCTAAAATAAGAGATGTGCAAGGCAATATGATTTCCGATGTTTATAATGCCATTAAGGGCAAAAAGCGCATAATAATGCATGCTCCGACAGGCATAGGCAAGACCATTGCAGTTTTGGCGCCTGCCCTGTCATTGGCGATTAAAAACAACCTGACAATTTTCTTTCTTACTTCAAGGCAAACCCAGCATAAAATCGTTGTTGACACATTGAAGCAGATAAGGCAGAAATTCAATATCGATGTTGGGTGCGCTGACATAATCGGCAAGAAATGGATGTGCCTGCAAAAGGGCGCTGATGCAATGGCCACAGGCGCTTTCCACGAGTACTGCAAGTCGCTGAGGGATGAAAGCAATTGCGAGTTCTATTCAAACACAAGAAAGCCGGGCATGCAGCCCACTATAGGCGCTGCCCAGGCAATTGAGGAGCTTAAAGTTATCGGGCCGTGCCATGTGCACGAATTCGTCGAGCAGGGCAAAATCAAGAAGATGTGCCCTTATGAGCTGGCTGCGCTGGCAGCCTCAAATGCAAAAGTGATAATAGCGGATTACTATTATATTTTCAATCCGTCCATCAGGGATTCTTTCCTGCTCAAGATAAAAAAAGAGCTTGAAAACGTAATCCTGATAGTTGATGAAGCCCACAACCTGCCGAACAGAGTCAGGGAGCTTTTGACTCATAAGACATCAAGCCTGTTAATAGAGAACGCCAAAAAAGAGGCGGGAAAGCATGGCTATGACGAAGCAGTTGCCAGCCTGGAGATTGTAGAGAATGCTGTTTTTGAAGTTGGGAAAGACATAGAAAATGAGGGTGTTGTCAGCAAAAATTCACTGGTTGATGCCGTGAGCAGGTCAAAAAGCTATGATGATATGGCGGCGGAGCTTTTCTTTATTGGGGAAGGCATAAGGGACAAGCAGAAGATAAGCTATGTGCTAAGCGTTGCAAAGTTCCTCGAGGCATGGCTTGGCTCTGACATAGGCTTTGGAAGGATTCTGAAAAAAGAAATGGACAAGAAGCTCAAAATAAGCCTTGCCTACAGGTGCCTCGACCCTTCGCTTGCGGCAAAAGACGTGATTGGGAGAAGCTGCTCTTCAATTTTAATGTCAGGCACTTTGACTCCAACTTCAATGTACAGGGACGTTCTCGGCTTTAACGAGGCTGTTGAAAAAGAATACAAGAGCCCTTTCCCAAAAAAGAACCGCCTCAATCTTATAATCCCAAAGACGACGACAAAGTTTGCTGAAAGAAGCAATAAGCAATACGCTGAAATAGCAAATGTCTGCTGCGATATTGTTGATTTGGTCAAGGGTAACTCGGCGGTATTCTTTCCAAGCTATGATTTAATGCAGAATATACACGAGCATTTCCAAAAACAATCCGATAAGCCTATTTTCATGGAAAAGCAAAACATGGCAAAACAGGAAAAAGAAAATCTTTTGGCTGCCTTCAAAAGCCATAAAGGCAGAGGCGCTGTGCTTCTCGGCATCTCAACAGGCTCTTTTGGAGAAGGAATCGATTTGCCTGGTGTTTTGAAAGCAGTGATTATTGTGGGTTTGCCCTTGAACAAGCCTGATGTAGAAGCAAGATTGCTTATTGAGTACTATGACGACAAGTTCAGCAAGGGCTTTGAGTACGGCTATGTTTTGCCTGCCATCACAAAATGCCTTCAGAATGCAGGCAGGTGCATACGCTCAGAAACAGACAAAGGAGCGATTATATTCCTAGATGAAAGATATGCTTGGCGCAACTACTATCAATGCTTTCCCGAGGATTTGGAGATAGAAGTTAGCATGGATTATGAAGAGATTTTGAAGGAGTTTTTTGGGAGATAAATTTTAAAATAATTAATATACATTTCCCTATACTAGTATCTAAAAACGAAACATTTATATATCTGTAACACTTTTCTTAGAAAATGGTTATCCTTTTTGACAGGTTCAACCTGCCTGAGGATATATATGAGGTTATTTTTGCGACAAAGCAGCAAATCATCGTTGCTAAACTGCTCATAGAGATGATGAAGGACAATGGCGGAGAGATTGGCAAAACAGAGATGTCTTTGTTCGCAACCAAGCTTCATGAAGGCAGCTTGATAACAGACTTGATAGAGGAACCTCCGTACAAGGGCAAGAAAGTCAAGGTAAGCTATAACAAAAGGCAGTTTTATGACAGGATCTTGACGCCCATGAAAAGCATGGGATTGATTGACTATGACCTGTACAAAAAGACATACAGGATAAGCGACAAGTTCAACAAGGACTTGCAGCACATCGGCTTGCTGTGGATACGCGAAATGCGAAAGCCGCCAAGATCAGTGATAAGGTAACGAGTTCACAAATAAAATCAAATCAAAAAATAGAGGTGAAAAAGCTTACACTCTTTAAATTTGGCCCCCCGAAAACGTTTTCTTCTCAAACCACCCCCACGTATAAACGAAAAAGGGGGCCAAATAATCTTCATGGCGCATGAGCATCTTGTCAAATGGGGAAAGCACGCCTTTGAAAAAGGCTTGTCGCTGGCCCACATCGAAAACTATCTTCTGAAAAGGGGCATGAGGCAAAGGGAAGCACTGGAAGCCCTGCATGAAATCACGGCATTTGAGCATAAAATGCACGAGGAGGCATTGCAGTTGAGAAGGGTGCTGTTCAGCATCCCAATAACGCTGCTGCTGATTGTATCTGGCTTGATATTCCTTTACCTGGCTGGCGTTTTAAAGAGCAAGTAGAATGAAAACTGAGCTGTCGCACAGGGAATTGGTGAAGCTTGGAAGATTCTACTCAAAGAAAGGGATTTCCCTGAAAAAGATTGAGGCTGATTTCGGGGAGAAAGGAATCAGCAGAAAAGCCGCGCTCAAGGCTCTAGACGAAATTGACTACCTCAACAAAAAGGAGGCATTGCAAGCAGAGCGCGAAGCCGAAGCCAAAAAAATACAGTCTGAAAAATCAGCTTCCAAGTCCGCCTCTGGCCAGCCAAACCAAGAGTCTGGAGCTAAAAAATCATCGTTTTGGGCTTATTTAATAGTATTTCTGGTGCTGGTCGGATTGGTGTTGTTTTACTATTTATACAACAACAAATTTTAAATAAACATTTTCTATTCTTTTTGCAATGATTGATTTTGAAAAGCTGAAAGAGGAGCAGCTCAAGCTGGCCAAAAAAGTGATTGTAAGGGATTCTTTTGACAAGCTGGAGCTGGTAGGGGGAGCTGACTGCGCCTTCAGCAGCGAAAATGTTGTGGCTGCAATTGTTGTTTGTGATTACAAGACAATGGATGTCAGGGAAAAGGCTTTTGCGGTTGCAAAGGCAAATATGCCTTACATTGCAGGATTTTTGGCTTACAGGGAAGGCGCTGCAATCTCAGAAGCATATTCAAAGCTGCAGCAAAAGCCGGATGTCATGATTTTTGGCGGCAACGGAATACTCCATCCAAGAAGATTTGGCTTGGCTTCTCATATGGGGGTTGCTTTTGACATAGCATCAATCGGCATTGCAAAGCAATTGCTTGTTGGCGAGGAAAAAGGCAATGTTGTTTACATAGACAAGGAGGCAAGAGCAGCAGCTGTTGTGACAAGGGAAAAATCAAAGCCCGTTTACATAAGCCCTGGGCACAAAATAAGCCTCAAGACAAGCGCTGAAATCGTCAAAAAGTGCATGAAATTTCCGCACAAGCTGCCGGAGCCGCTGCATCTGGCTCATAAATATGTAAATGAGGTAAGGGACAAGATTGAGAAAGGTAAGTTAAAGGCTTAAGTTTAATAGAGGTTTTATCCATATAAACTTTTATAAACAAAATAGATTTACAGATACTGCGAGCGAAGTGAACACTCGAGATTTCGCAGTTTGGGCCCATGGTCTAGTGGCAGGACACAACCTTCACAGGGTTGGGGCAGGAGTTCAATTCTTCTTGGGCCCATTTCTTATCCGTGCAATTGAAAATTGCACTTGATTCCGCACTCAACTGACGGAACAGTTGGTTTGATTCTTCTTGGGTCCATCATTTATCGTACTTTATCTTAAGAAAAAGCTGGTAGGAAACCACAAACAAATAGATGCTGTTCAAAACTATGACTGGCATTCCCTGCGCCATGATGCCATAAGCAATCCAAAACAATGTGCCTATAATAAGTGAAATGAGCATTAATATTGAAATATCCTTGACGCTTTTTGTTTTGTAGGACTTGATTATCTGAGGCACTATGCTTAAAAGAATGAAAACACCATGTTTTTTGTAGAAATCCCTCGCTGTTATAGTAGAACAACAAAAAAATCTTCTAATCCCTTTTTGTATTGCAGATTCTTCCAGTTTTTTAAGGAGCAAATTACCAGCCCCTTGTCCTTGATAGTCCTTATGGACATAAAGCCCTGCAAGTTCACCATCTTTTTTGAAATCACCATATCCGACTATACCTCTTCTTTCAACAGCCACAAATCTGAAAAACATATTTATAGAGTCCCTAAACCTTTTTGCCGATGTCCTGCCCGCCCACACTTCTATCTGTTTTTGTGTATAGTCTTTGCTGTTGACAAATCTTATTGTATTGCGATGCATTCTTGCTACTTCTACAGCATCAGAAATTCTAAATTTTCTAACGTACATTGTATTAACTAAATCCCCAGGGCAATCTTTGCCTCTTCTGTCATCTTCTCAGGACTCCAGACAGGGTTGAATGTCAAATCAATGGCAACTTCCCCAACACCATCAATTGCAGAAACTTGCCTCCTTACATCATCCATCAGTTGAGGCCCGTAAGGGCACATCGGTGTTGTGAAAGTCATCAGTATATTTACTTTGCTGCCTTCAATCTCAATGTTGTAGACAAGCCCAAGGCTCCATATGTCGTACTCGATTTCAGGGTCATAAACCTTCTTCAGAACCTCTACAACCTGCTCTTTCTCCACCATAGCCATAGCAATCTTTTTATGCTATAAAAATGTTTTGACTTATATGGCAGGCTGGCGCACTATCCAATACTTAAGCCCAAGGAAAATAATAAAATTACAAGACAGGCTGTTGAGAAATTTTATAAAAAACCAAATTCCATACCATCCTTTCTATCACAATTTATTCAAGAAAAACAAGATAAATTTTTCAGGCATAAAAACAACCGAAGACTTAAAAAAACTCCCGTTTACTGCAAAGGAAGACATTGCGCCGACTGCAAAAGAGCCTAAAAAATCCCTTGATTTTGTGCTGCAGCCAAACAAGCAGTTAATAAGCCGATATGCATCATTAAATAAAAAAATAAAAATAATATTCAATAAAAATAGTTTGTTTTACGAATACAAGCCATGCCATATCCATTTTACAACAGGAAGGACTGCAAATGCAACTCCTGTCCTTTACACAGCCTATGACCTGCAAAGGCTGGAGGAAAGCGGGAGGAGAATGGTGAACATGCTAAATATGTCAAGCAAAGACATTGTTATAAATGCTTTCCCTTATGCCCCCCATCTTGCATTCTGGCAGACATTTTATGCTGCAAAAGGCGCCAATCTGCTCAGCCTGCACACAGGCGGAGGAAAAATCCTGGGAACAGAAAAAATAATCAATTCAATTGAAGGCATGAAAGCAACATGCTTGGCTGGTATGCCGGGCTATCTGTATCATTTGATAAGGACTGCCAAAGAGAAAAAGAGTGATTTCAGCAGCTTAAGCTTGGTTGTTTTCGGCGGCGAAAGGGTTGCTCTTGGCTTGAGAGAAAAAATAAAAAATGACTTGGCTTCTACGGGCTCTAAAAATGCAAGAATACTCTCAACTTATGCCTTTACAGAAGGCAAAACAGCCTGGCTTGAATGCAAGGAAGAAAGTGGCTATCACCTTTACCCTGATTTTGAGTTCATAGAAATAGTAGACAAAAACGGCGAAAGTGTAAATGAAGGTGAAAAAGGCGAGATTGTCTGCACTTCTCTTGATTGGAGAGGCTCTGTTTTTCTGAGGTACAAGACAGGCGACATGTCAAAGCTTTATTATGGAAAATGCAGTCATTGCAGCAGGACATTGCCGAGGATTGATGCGGAAATTGAAAGAAGCTCTGAGTACAGGGAGTTTGCCTTGACAAAAATAAAGGGCAGCTTTGTCAACCTTAATGCCTTATTTTCCATAATGTCCCATAAGGATATTGATGAATGGCAGATTGAAATAAGGAAGAAAAACAACGATCCATACGAAATCGACGAACTTATTGTTTATGTTGCTCCAAGGAAAAAGGCGAATTTTGACAAATTGAAGAATGAGCTGAAAAACAAAATAACTGCTGAAACTGAAGTTGCTCCTCAAATAATCAAGGTTGAGCTAAAAGAATTATTGAAAAGACTGGGTATGGAAACAGAGCTGAAGGAGAAAAGGATTGTTGATAACAGGAAAAAGATTTAAGTATCTGTTTATATTTACAGTTAATATGACACAAAAACCTGAGCTTTTAAAATTCTGGAAGGATAATTTTGGCTTCACAGATGCAGAATTGAATGCCTTTAGGGAAGTTAATAGGGAAGATTTTATACCGCAGGAGCTTAGAAGCGCAGCTTACCATGACATGCCGATAATGACTCATGCTTTGGAGCTAGAATCCGGAGAAAAGGTTTTTGAGGTAGGTACCGGCTCCGCATATCAGGCAGCAATAATCGCCAGGATAGTTGGCGCAAGGGGAAAGGTAATAACAACAGAGGCTGTGCCGGAGCTTGTAAGCTTTGCAAAACAGAATTTGAGAAAAGCAGGAATAAAAAATGTATTTGTATACGAGGAAGACGGCTCAAAGGGCATGCCAAGCGAAGCGCCTTTTGACAAGATAATAATCACAGCAGCATGCAAAGAGTTTCCAAAGCCATTGATTGAGCAGCTCAAGCCAAATGGCATGATTGTAGGCCCTGTAGGCAGCCAGCAGGAGCAGGAGATGGTAAGGGGAGTAAAAGATAAAAACGGGCACTTAGAGCTGGAATTTTTAGGGCAGTTTTTGTTTACGCCGATGTATGGAAAG
>JAGVXS010000001.1 GCA_018303685.1 Candidatus Woesearchaeota archaeon | reverse complement strand
GCTGGCATGAAGTGCATTTGAGGTTTCCTCCTGTAAGCGAGGGGCTGTAGTCGGAGCATGTTTTTATTTTGCCGAAGCTGTTGCCGTCGCAGGCTTCTCTAGTGTCAATTGCGCCGTTGCCGCATGAAGGCGCTTTCACGCATTCCGACGGGTCAAGCCTACAGTCCGATGCACACTTCAAAGTGCCGCCTATGAAGTTTGTATATTGTGTGCAGCGGTTTATAGAGCCGAATGCACCCAAGTCGCATTCCTCGCCTGGTTGGTTTATCATGGAGTCGCCGCAGACCGGCTTGGGCCTGCAGGACAATGTATCGGTTGTTACGCCGTTGCTTTCCTTGGACTCACTTTCCAAACCAACATAATTTTTTGCGCTTGCCCTGAAATAGTAGTTTGTATTGTCTTCCAGGCTCAGGTTCTCTACCCACAGCCATTCGCCTCCGATAAAGCTTCTTGCCAGGCTCACAATTTGCTGGTTATTCGCTTTTTTAATTATGAAATATACATACTCTTTTATTCCCGAATCGTCGTCTTTGCCAAGCCACTTGACCCTAAGCCTGTCTGTCAGGCATGTCTTTTCCTTGCCCTCATAGGAGTCATTGACGAAAAGCATCAATGGCTTTGTCAAGTCCACAACAAAGCTGATTGTTTTTACGTCAGAGTAACCTTTTAGGTCCTTGCATACAACATAAAATGTGTGTTTGCCATGTGTTGAAATTACATTTTTTGTATGTGCATAGCCCTGCGGTCCGAACAGCTCGCCGCTTCTTGCTGTTGTGTCTGTCTCTGAAAATTGGCATTGCGCATTCTTGTTTGTCTCGACAGCAAGCACCACATTTGTCGAGTTGAAGAACTCAGGGGTATGTGATTTTACGTCCATTGCAATCGTAAAATTGACATTGACTGAGATGTTGCTTGTTGCTGATTCGAGTCCAGCCTTGTTTTTGCAGGCTGTGTAGTATGTATATTTCCCTTCACCCGGCAATGCAACCTGCTGCTTGTTTATGGCTTTAAAGGTGCTGTTGTCAAAGCCCTCAAACTTGCCTTCCATTCCGTCAAACTGCCTTGCCTGGGTGCTGAATTTGCATATAACCGGCTCGTCAGACTCCATAGTCAATGCCGTGGCTGGCGGCTCTTCGACTACTGGATTTGGATATGCAAAAGCGTTTTTAACCATAGGAGGCGACTGGTCAACGCTTATGTCAAAGGATTTTAATGACTCCCCTCTCCTGTCTTTGCACTTGACATGCAACTTATGCACGCCAGTGTCGCCGCTGGCTATCTTGTTAAAGTTTGAGGCATTATGAATTGTGCCTCCGGACAATGGAAACTTCTCCATGAGATTGTATTCGTAGATTGTGTCCAGCGAATACCTGCACTCTGCGTCATTGTCTGTCTCAACGGCAATGTCAAATGTGTACTTTGGCGATATGCCAAACTTAGGATTAACCAATCTCATTAAAGTGGGGTTTGCGTCCACAACAAATTGCGATGTCCCTTGTATAAAATTTTTCGAATAGTCTTTTGCCTCGACATCGAGCCTCTTGCTGCCGTCTGGCATATTTATAGCTGCATCAAATACCTTGTTGTTTGTCGTGGCAAACTTGTCTTTTATCTCTTCAGAGTTTAATTTTACTGATAGGGAATTCCTGTCCATTTCCTTGTCGAATGCCAGCTTGATGGGAACTGAAGACTTGTTGATTATTGTGCCATTTGCTGGCTCTATGACAAGTGTAGGCTTTGTATTGTCAATCACAATCACTTGCGCCAACGGCGGGTCCATTGGTATATTTTTGTCGTTCTTGGCGTTTAATTCAAATGTGTATTCCCCATTTGGCAGGGTATTTGCAACTTGAAAAATTGCTTTGTCGCTAAGCTCTGTTCAGGCTCCTGGTTGCTTGTATAAATCCTGTCAAGTATTTTTGTGCCGTCGCTGACATTGGCTGCAAACACCCTTGGACCTGTTGTATTGCTGTAAACCTGTATTTTTATTTTTTTAACTTCCCCTATGTTTTTCGAAGGATCTTGGGAATAATACCTCACAGTATTTTCGCCTTCCTTGAATGCCAGCAATTTGCTTTTTGTGTCGCTGTCATAAGCATTAAGGTTGCTTATTATTATCATCCTGCTTGTTGTGGAAGTATCATATTGGTGCCCTTGCGAGCCGCACGGCTCCACGCACAGGAAAGTTGAATAGTCCTTTGAAGTCTTCAGCACCGATGAGCTGTTTATGCCTGACTTGTCATATATCTGCACTATCAGGTTTTCGGTAACCCCTTTTTTGATTACCTGCAGCAATGTGGTATTCGGGGCAAAATAGTCGTTCTCGCATATTGAAGTTGCGCAATCCTGCTTGTTGTCGCCGTCGGAGTTCTTTGCGCATTTGCCGTTGAAATTCTGGCATACTTTCAGACTGCATTCATCCGCTATGGTGTTTGTTATTATGTTGTTTATATCGTGTGCTGCAGTGCCGCACTGGCTTGTTTCGTAATCAGTGCACACAATGCTGTCGCAGCTTTTTGAGCGGGATTTGCTGAAATAGCACCTGAACGCGCCCTCTGACAACGCATCGGATTTTTCCTTTGTGCAGAAGTCAAAAATCTCGTTGAACGCCCTTAGGTTCTCAAGGGATTTTGTGCCCTTGATTTCACACCACTGGCAGTTTGTCTGTACAGTGCTTACGCACATCCCTATTCCTATCTGGCTTTCCAGGTTTTTCCACCTGCAGCTGCCAACCCTGCAGTTATCTCTGGTGCATGCCCCTTCTGTCCTGTAGTCATAGCATGACATTGAAGGATTGCAGCCAAAGCAAGAATCTATAGTTGAGTGCGACCTATCATAAAAGCAGTAATTGTTGCTTTCGCATGTTTCAAGCGTATAAAACATCCCAAACGGGTTGCTGCCAGCCGGCTTGCAGCTTGACTTGGGCAGGCATGATGGTATATGATTGGTTACAATGCAGACTTGATTTGTGGAGGAGCATGAAAGTTTTTCGGTTAGCTTGTTGAATGAATCACATGAATACGCTTTGTTGAACTTGGTTTCAAACCTGCTCTTTACGCCTTCTGCAAAATTTTTGAATGAATCAGGAAAATTCAGCACAAGGTAGTTTTGGTACCTTGTGTAGTACGACTCATGAACGCAGAAATTGTCTGAGGAGAATTGACTCCAGCATTCTATATTGCCAAGATTTGCTTTTTGTGTTATTGAAGGTGTGGCTGTCTGCAGTTTGTACCTTGCCTTAACATGATATGTGTAGGTGGTGTCAAACAATAAGTCGCCTGAGGCGTCCTCAAATGAGTTTGTGTTTGTCGCTGCCACCAGCGCAAAATTAGTGCAGCCTGCGCCTGTGCATCTTGAAACCTCGTAAAATGCGGAATTCTCGCTGCACTCATCCTGCCACTTCAGCAGGAATTTTCTCTCGCCTTTTACAGGGGTTATTTCAAGGTTTGTAAGCTTTGGCGCATAATTTGGGTTATTGCAGCCTGTTGCCTGCCCTGAGCATATTCCGCCTGACTCCAGCGTGTCTTCAGGCCCGAAGCAGCCTGTATCGCCGCCGCTGTAGTCTATACAATTATTATTATCATTATCTTTGCCGTCGCTGCATTGGGGGATTGCGCAGATTTGATTGCAGTCGGTTACGCCCTTGTGGAATATCTGCCCAGTGCCCTTGCATTTTGGCTCAGATGTGATATCCCAGCCGAACTGGGAGCAGCAGCAGCCTGTTGATTTGCACGCGTCAACAAGCCCGCAGTCCGTATTGTTGAAAAAAAAGTTTTTTGCGCAATCGGCATAATCTGCCGGATTGTTTGGGTTTTGGGTTGATTTGTAATACTGCGGAAAGCTTGCCTGTAATGGACAGCAGTCAGTGTCTCTTGATGAAAATGCTTCTGTTGAGCACACTAAAGAGCTTGTTGGGTTTATGCAGCACCCGTCATCAGCAAATGCATTTATAGAGAATAATGTCCCAAATACAAAAATCAAGATAATTGCCTCTTTTTTCATCCTATTATTCCCTGTTGACTGTCAAGATCTGGTAGTCCCTAAGCTTGCCGTCGCTGACTTCCACCCTGAATCTCATTTGTGGTGAAACAAGAGTCTCTGGAAACTCCGCAGCATCCTTCCCGAGCTCGCTGTCGAATATTGTGAAGGTGTAGTTGTCCTCGTCAGGATCGTATGCTTTAAGCTGCTTGTTCTGCAGCAAATCCGTTTCATTTATTTTATAGCCCTGCGGAAAAGTGAAGGCATGTGGCCTTATGTAATGAAGCGCAGGTGCCCTGTTTCTTCTTGAAAATTTGTATTCGTAAAGACTCCCGTAAACCAGCGATTTTTCATCTGTAACTGTCACCAAATCGTCCTTGGAAAATATGTCTCTGGCAGTTTTCACCCTGAAGGAATTTTGGCTGTTGTTGGCGTTTCCAATGTCGAATTTTATATTTTTTATGTCCTCGCCGATTAAATCCCTGACAAAAAGGTGAAGTTCCCTGAGCCTTATGTCAAGGGTGGCTGAGAAGTCGCTAATTTCAAGAAATTCATTTGATGATGGATTATTTATAGCTATGGGCATCTTTGCCTTTACGCTGACTCCTCCAACCCCTATTATAACTGATGTGTTTGCCTCTTTTGGCTCAACTTCTATGCCCTGCTCCCTGAAAATGCTGAAATCCAGGCATTTTGCCATGTTGCGGTTGACGAAAGCCTCTATCTGCGCCTGCATCGAGTTCGGCCCTTCTGACGAGTTCAGCGGCGGGAGGTTGCTTGTGCCGAAAAATCCCTCATAAATTTCTGCATTTGATATTTCTGTCTCGTAAGGGAATGTCTTCCACGGATAGTCGGGTACATCAGAGGCGTAAGGAGGCGCCGGGAATTTTGGCGGCATTATGTTGTAAGCCACGTTAAGATTTTCGTGCCTGATAAAAAATAGCCCCTCGTGTGTTTTTGCATAGTCAATTAAAGTGCCGCCCTGGCTTGCATATATGTAGCCGCCTTGTTTGCCCAGCAGCACAACAGCGTCTTTTGCAGTCTTGTCAAGACATTTATCCACAAATTCCCTGATTGGCTGCAGCTCTATCGCCGTCTCTTGAGATTTTTTTGTCGCCTGCTGGCTTTGTTTCTTGACTGAAGACTTGGCAAGGTAGAGAACAAGGCTTACAATGATAAAAAGCACCAAGCCCACTATCATGAGCATTGTGATTTGCGACTTGGACTTTTTCATTTTAATCTGAGCTTTGACGTCAAATCCAGCCATATTGCTTCCGGGTTAATGCTTGTCGCCTGGCTGCCCTGTGCAAGAATGTAATAATTTGAGCCGTCTTTTGTGCATGATATTCCGGATGAGTCGTCCTTTGGCTTTGCCTGGGTGTACTGCTCTACAAATTTGCAGATATCTGCATCAATGTTTTTGTACTCTATAACCGAGTTCTTAAAGAATGGGAATTTAAGCTTGCCTTCTATCGAGCCTTTTATAGACTTGGTTCCCTGCTGAGACATATGCAGCTTGTCAAACCGCTTGAAAGCGTTCACATAGGACTTGTCTCCAGATGGCCCTACACCTATTAAGTCTTGTATGGATTCTATGATGCTTTTTATGGGGCCGAATAGTGCTTCCTCAAATGGCGCCTGCCCAAGCGGCACTGTTATTGCAGTCGAGCTGTATACAAGGCTTTTCAGCCTTTTGTTGTACCAAACCTTGTTTGTCCCGTCGCATGAATGGTACTGCCCGTCGTCTATAAGCGCGTTGTTGCAGCTTGTAACCCCGAATATGTTAAGGCTGCTGCTCGGCGCCTCCTCTATGTTTTTGTTTAGTGACGCTGCTGTTATGATTTTATTGCCTGCTTTCAAGACGCAGAAATTGTTTGTCTGCAGGCTGTTAAGCACGTTGGCTATGGCTTCGTTTGAGCTTGTCAGATACTGAAGGTTGTTTAATGCATTTTCCCTTGAATCGCACAGCAGCGTATAGTCCCCGCTTTTCATCTCCAGCAGCTTCAAAGCAAGCAGTTTTGTCCTTGTTGACCACTGGCCGCTCTCGCAATAATTGTCGTCTGTGTATTCGCTTGATTCTATGCAGCTGGTTTGCCCCTGGGATTTTGAAAGGCATTGCGTCATCTTTGGGCAATAGCCTGATGTTTCCCCATCGGGTGTGGATTTTAAATCTGACTGTGCCCATTCCCCGTCAATGCACCTTGAGCCGTTTATCGGCTGCGCTAAGGGGTTGTCTTTTTGATTGGCAGTGCATTTTTCGCCGTCCCAGCACTCCTTTTGGGCGCAACACTCTGCCTCTTGTTCCAAGTCTTCAACAGGGGCAAAGCTTAGGTGGCTTCTGTCAGCTCCATCAGTCGGCTTCCATTGCCCTGAGAAAGAGCAATAATATGTCTTTGCGGTATCGGTGGTGCAGTAGTTTTCATCCTTTATCAATGGCCCGCCTGTGTGCTTGTCCAGAATCCAAAGAAGTCCCAGCAACCCCGCTTGATCGGAATCTCCAATGGCACAACCATGAAACTGCCCATCATAGTTTATTACAGATTCATTCGTATCTTCAACAAAGTTTATGCTGATTACTGATTCCTCGTCCCAACAGCCTCCTTTTTTGCTTATGTCATTGTAATGTTCTTCTGGGTCATCGTCTTCGCTGCAGCATTTTGTGCCTGTCCATACTAAGCCAGCTTTCTCGCATGTTGCCCTGTTTCTGCCTATTAGTGCAGTGTCGCTGATTTTTGGATTGGGAACATCCAAGTCTGTTGTGAACTTCCTGTCAGGGCCGCAGTAATAGGTTTTGTTGTCATTGGAAGAGACTGCATTTCCTGTGATTCCGACAACCTGCCCTGTAGCCGGGCTTGATGGAATCACTACAATAACTTTTGTGAAATCCCTGGCTGCCTTGCCAGTGTTCAAATCATACTGCGCCTCGATGACCGCTGTGCCTGCTGAAATTCCCCTGACAACTGCTGTCTGGAAGTCAAAGCAGTTTTTTTCACTTGGGTCAGTGCAGCTTATTACCTTGTCGCTTATAACTGCAATATTTGAGTTGTCTGATGTCCATTCTGCCTCTACAGGAGATGAGTTGTGGGATGAGCCGTACAAAGCTTGAAGCTCAATAATCTGCCCCACCACTATAGTTGGGTTTGCAGGCGCTATCTTGAGCGAGCTTTTAGCTTCTGGTGGAGGCAGCTGCTCATTTGAAAAGCTTGCAGGGTTTACGGACTGCCCTGTTGAAAGCCTTTTGCCATCGACTCTTGACTTGCATGAGCCGTCTCCGCAGCATTCAATAAGAGACTCGCGGCCTCTGCCTATGCATATAAATTCGCTGTTGCTGATTGTCTTTCTCCAGAAAGTACCGTCACACTTTATCCACGTAGTTCCGTCTGATATGTGCTCTGACCTGCTGCACCCTACATACCTTATTTCACCCGGGTTTTGGCCTGAGATAATCCATTGTGCAGATTGAGCATTTGCATCTATATTGCAGATAACCCCGGAGCTTATCTTGCCGCAGTCTTCTTCATCATCGCCGCAGCATCTTGCCTTTGCATTCCAGTCTGTTGAGGCAATGCAAGTGCATGCGCCGCTTGACTGATCTGGGTCAGTTTCTTCAGGAATATTGTCAGGAACCCCTCTGCAGTCGCACCCGCCTGTTCTCTTGCACTTGTTTTCTGAGATGAAATAACTGAATTCATTTAGAGAAAGCTCTCCAAAATTGGATTTTATATCCCCTATTCTGTAGCATCCTGGACTTTTTATGTCGCATGGTGGGGGTGGGGGTGGGGGAGAGCCTGCATAAACAATATCCAGCGACAGCGAGAATATTAACGACAACAGCAATGCAATGGTAATAATTTTAAACTGATTAGCCATAAACTGCCTCTTTTTTAACCTGCTTTGTTATTTATTAAACATTAGTATTTAAAAGTTTCCAAATTTTGTGTGCATTCCGACTAGGGCTTTACAGCACGTATTTTAGCAAACAAACAAAGTTTATTAAATCCTTGCAGAATTGCTGACTTTATGAAAGGGGTGTATTTGATTGGTTATATTGAAACAAAAGAGGGCAGATTGCTCGAGTCTCCCAGTTCCATCAAGAGCGCTGTCTTGAGCATATGCAACTCAATCGGGCTTAATATTGTCGGCTCCAAATACCATGTTTTTGGAAGCACAAACGGAGTTACATATTGCTTCATTCTTTCCCAGTCCCATTTTGTTGTGCATACATGGCCTGAGGAAAGCAGGGTTTTCTTTGACATTTTCACGTGCAATGAGGACCTTGACGAAAAAAAATGCATAAATCTGCTGGAAAGAGAGTTCAAAGGCTCTGCAAAAGATGTAAAAAAGGTTGAGTACAGATGAGTAGGCTTGATTTCGCAGGAAGCAGGATTATAATTTTTCTGATAATGTTTTCAACAGGGCTCGCCAGCCTGCTTTACGAGGTTGTTCTGCTTTCTGTTGTTGTGACAATTGTAGGATCTACAGAGATTTCCGCTGCGATCGTTTTAGCATCATTTTTGCTTGGGCTGGCAATAGGAGCTTTGCTTGGCGGGCATATTGTGAAAAAGGAGTTTCCGCTTGTAAGGATTATGATGCTTATTGAGATTTTTATTGCTGTGTTTGGGTTCTCTTTTCTCGGGCTGATAGCAAAGTTTGCATCTTCCGGAATATCTGTCAATTATATTTTTTGGATAATAATCGGCGCTTTGCTCTTGCCTACAACCCTTATGGGCATGGAAATACCCATTGCTGTCAAAATCCTTGAGCAGCTTGGAAGCAAAAGCGCAACAGGCTTTGTTTATTTTGCAGACACTCTTGGGGGTGTAATTGGGGCATTGTTTTCCGGGCTATTGTTTATTCCATGGCTTGGGTTTCATGGCGCAATGTATTTTGGGGGCTTTTTGAATATTATTACATTTGGATTGGCTACACGAATAGGAAAAAAAAGAAATTTGTTGTTTTTAACATTAATGCTTGTTGCCCTTGTTGTTGGAATTGGCTTTTTGTTCGCATCAAAGCCATTGCTTGACAGTGTAAAGCTCGGGTTTCTGGATTCTTTTTATTCTGCAGGCTCGTTGTTTGCAGAGACTTATTATACCGAGGTTGTGGACTCTGTGATAAGCCCGTTCCAGCATATCCTTATATTAAAGTCGCCTTATTATGGGTACCAATTGCTCCTGGACGGAAAGAACCAAGTGTCTGACAAGGCATCTATCATTTATCATGAGTATTTGGTTATGCCAGCGCTGGCGGCGCATCCAAATCCCAAAAGGGTTTTGGTTATTGGCGGCGGGGATGGTGGTGCATTGTACCAGTTGCTTAAGTTTAATTTTACCAGGATTGACCATGTTGACTTGGACAAGGAAGTTGTTGATGTTTCAAAAAAATACCTGCAAAATGTTCATAGGGGGGCTTTGGATGACAAAAGAGTCAACAGAATCATTATGGACGGAAAGAAATATATCAGGCAATCTCCTGATGAAGCTTATGATGTGATAATTCTGGATTTGCCGGATCCCAAAAAGCTTGAGATTGTTCCGCTTTACACAAAGGAGTTTTATGATGAAATAAAAAGGGTTTTGCGCAGGGATGGATTTGTTGCAACACAATCCCACTCGCCATATATTTTTTTAGAAGGTTATACCTCAATATACAAAACTATGAAGTCTTCCATGCCTGAGACATATCCCTATGTTTTCCCGGGCTCGGTATCTGGCTCTATCGGATATGCGATTTCGGGCAAGAGCCTTGACCCGAGAATTGTGAGGAACAAGAATGTCGAGGGCTTATGGTATTCTCCATCTGACAATGATTTTTTGTTTAAGTTTCCAAAGTTTTTGGATAATTATTTCAGCAACAACACGATACAAATCTCAACTGACGAGAATCCGATAGTCCATATATACTTCCAGAATAACTACTATTTTAAAGGCGTTGCTGACAGGTAATCAGGCTTCTTTAATGCCTGAAGCCCCCATAGTAACAAATACAATACCTATCAATCCTGTAATCATCAGCTCTAACAAATCAGTCGTGCTTTCATAGTCACCTGCAAAAATCAGGTATACTTGAAGGGCCAAGAGTGCTACTCCGCTGATAATCTGCAGCCATCCAAGGATTTTGTTGCCCATAGCTGGTATCTTGAAGCAATACTATTTATATTTTTCGATAATGCCGCAGCTGAAAAAGAAAAGTTATAAATATTGTATATTTATTGCAAAAACATGGCAAGCCCGAAATCATTTAATTTCTTAGCCTTCATAGTGTTTATGGGAGTAGTTGCATTTTGCGCGATAATTTATGAACTGCTGATAGCAGACGTGCTTTCATATTTGCTTGGGGACAGCGTTCTGTATTTCTCTGTTACCATAGGCCTATTTTTAAGTTCTATGGGGATAGGCTCATATTTTTCCTATAAAATAGCAAACCAGTCTTCCGAGCTTTTGGGGAAGCTTGTACTCATTGAATTTTTGCTTGGCGCGCTTGGGGGGTTTTCAACGACAATTATTTATTATGTTGCAAGCTTTTCCATTGTTATTTCAAGGACAGCCTACGGCAGCTTTCTTGGCTCCACCATACCTCTGCACATTATAAGCTTCATAATAATTGCAGCCATAGGCATTCTTGTGGGGCTCGAGATACCATTATTGACGAGGTTTGTAAGCAAATCAAGCGAGATGAGGTACTCTCTGGCAAATGTTCTGGCAGCTGATTATCTGGGCTCATTTATCGGCTCAATCGCATTCCCTATCCTGCTCCTGCCAAATCTTGGAGTTATAAAGGCTTCATTCCTGGCAGGAATATTGAATGTTGCCACGGTTTTTCTGATTCTTCCATATTATAAGACAAATTACAGGAAAAGCTATTTCATCGCTGCTGGGATATTAATTGTGCTGCTGGGCGCTTTCTTTATCAGCAGCCAGAAGATAGAGAACAATCTTGACAGGATGATGTATACTTACAAGGGATACACTGAAATAGAAACAAGCTTCCACTCCCCTTACCAGAAAATAGTAATGACGAAAAGGGATATTTACAACAATACCTTCATTGCCCTGTTTTTGAACGGCTTCTTCCAGTTTGATTCTGAAAGGGAGAGCTACGAGTACCATGAAATGCTTGTGCATCCTGCCTTCATGTTTGCAGAAAAAAGTGACAGCGTCCTTATTCTGGGCGGAGGTGATGGCTTGCCTGCAAAGGAAGTGTTAAGGCATAAAAATGTCAGGAGAATAGTCGATGTTGACATAGACCCTGAAATTGTGAGATTTTCGCAAACAAACCGCTACCTAAGCGAGTTTAACGATAATTCCTTCAATAATAAAAGGGTTGAAATTGTCATTCAGGACGCCTTTATTTATGTAAGGCGTGCCAAAGAAAAATTTGACATAATCATTGTTGATTTTCCTGAAGGCAATGATGTTTCCCTTTCAAGGTCGTACAGCCTGCAGTTCATGAAGGATCTTGAAAGAATCCTGAGTCCGGGAGGGGTTATAGTATTCCAAGCTGATGTCTTTGACTCCGGTATATTTTATAATATACTTAAAACTGCCGAAGCTGCCAATCTTCATTTTATTTCATTTCCTGTCCTGAAATATGACATGGTTCCAAGCAATGAGGTAAACCTGAGGAGCGGCGAGGCTGTGGTGCTTGTTGGCAGAGATAAGTTTGGGATTTCTGATTTGAATGCTGAAGATTCCCTGCAATATTTTACTTACAAAAGCACGTGGAAAAATTCCTTTGATTACAGGCTTGAGGAGAAGGACGTGCAGAAAGAGCTTGCTGGCACAAAGCCAAATACCGTTTACATGCCGACTTACCTGCATTATTACAGGCAGGATTTTTTTAGGGAGTATGATATTGGGGCATAAGCTCTGTCTAAAGTCCTTGACTTGATGACTCTCTGATATTTTTGTTGTCCATCCCAAGCATAGCAAACAGCCTTGAAATGTCATGGCGCGCCCTGAGTCCATAGGGGTTCTGCGAGAAAGACGCCGTGATTGTTTTTACTTTGTATTTCCGGCACAATGTGATGTTCTGCATCATCCTTCCGATTATTTGTGATGAAATTATTGGATTTCTATTAAACAATGAGCCGTATGAAAATCCAACAGCAACGTTGTTTTTGTTTGCAAGCTCGCATATTATATGGTTCAGCCCCGAAGCCCTCTGGTGCATTCTGTCTTTTTTGTGCGATTCCTCAAGCCCGTAGATAATATTTATTTTTTTGCTCTCAATCAGCATTCTGTCGCTGTCCGAGCTTTTTGCCGCAAGAATCTTTGAGTGCTGCAGCGCTTTGCCCATGTTTTTTTGGTTTACTATCAATCCCACTTCAATGTGCACTTTGTTTTGTTTTTCCATTGATTCCAAATTTTTTCCAGTTTCTTGGCTATACTCGCCAAAATTGTAAAGAAAATACAGCTTTCTGATGCCAAGCCTTGAGGCTATCTCAATAAATTCCATTTCATTGTTTTTCGGCAAAACTATGTCCATCATTTTAGCTGAAGATTAGCGCCTGGCTTATAATAATTTCTGATTTCCACAGGAAATGGTGGGGGTATATTTTCTCTGAATTATATGTCTTGATAATGTCATTTAAAAACAAAAGTATTTATAAATAAACGGGCTTTATAAAGTTTATAAATAAAACATATAAAGGCAGCTTAAAAAAGGTCCTAAATTGTTGTCGGGGGTGTTTTAGGGCTTACTCAGCTGAAATAACGCTAATTACGCGGAGGAATCTAAAATGGCTAAGAAAGAAACCAAGAGAGATATAAAAGTAGTTAATATTGTTGTCAGTACATCCTTAAAGCATGATATTCCGCTTGAAAAGATGGCAGCAACCCTTAGCAATACAGAATACAACCCTGAGCAGTTTCCTGGGCTTGTGATAAGGATAAAGGAGCCTAAAACATCTGCTTTGATATTTAGCTCAGGCAAGGTTGTGTGCACAGGCGCACGCTCAATGGACAAGGTAGAGGAGTCTATAAAGAAAATCATCAAGAGCCTTGAGAAGATAAACGTAAAGATAACTGTAAAGCCCGAGATAAAGATACAGAATATTGTTGCTTCGGGCTCAGTCGGCATGGACCTAAACTTGAACACACTGGCTATGAAGCTTGAGAACACAGAATACGAGCCTGAGCAGTTTCCCGGCCTGGTTTACAAGCTGGCGGCAGCCAAGGCGACTTTTTTGCTTTTCAGCAACGGCAAAGTGGTCTGCACGGGCACAAAAAGCGAGAAGGAAGTCCATGCTGCGCTTGACAAGCTGATTGAGAATTTGAAGAAAGTAAAGGCTTAGATTTTTTATTTTTTGTTTATTTTGGCAAAAATAATGTGCATGCTTATCCCGCTGTACCACTGGACATTTGTGCCTAAAGTATTTAAAGCAGAAAAACAAGAGGATGGTTATGGAAATAAATGTTGTTGAGCAGATAAAGAGGTTTCAGGACTTTATTGACAGCAATTACTATAATTCTTTGCTGGAAAACGCAAGAAAGGGCAGCAAGTCCCTACTTATTGACTTCTCGGAGCTTTCGAAGTATGATCCTGACTTGGCAACAGAGCTTCTTGACGCTCCCGAAGAAACCATAAAGGCTATTGAAAAGGCCATAGAGCAGTTTGATGTTGACGGCCTGGCTAATTTCAAGATAAGGTTTCACAACCTGCCCCCAAGCCAGAATATAATGATAAGGGACATCAGAAGCAAGCATATAAACCGGCTTTTTTTTATCGAGGGCGTCATAAGGCGAAAATCCGATGTCAGGCCCCAGGTTACATCAGCAAGGTTTGAGTGCCCTGTATGCGGCAACATAATGAACGTGCTGCAGCTTGAAGGCACTTTCAGGGAGCCCACAAGGTGCGGCTGCGGCAGGAAAGGCAAGTTTGTCATGCTTGACAAAGAGCTGGTGGACGCGCAGGGGATTGTAGTTGAAGAAGCCCATGAAAATCTTGAAGGCGGGGAGCAGCCAAAGCGCATCAATGTTCTTCTTACAGACGACTTGGTGAGCCCTTTAAGCGAAAAAAGAACTTCCCCTGGAAGCAAGGTTGAGGTTGTCGGGATAGTAAAAGAAGTTCCCATAATATCTAGGAGCGGAGCAAAGTCAACAAAGCTGGACCTTATAGTCGATGCCAATTACATAAAGCCTGTCGAGGGCACATTTTATGAGGTTGAGATAACTGAAGAAGAGGAGAAAGAAATTTTGGAGATTGCCAACGATCCGAAAGGCTACGAAAAGCTTGTAAATTCAATTGCCCCTTCTATTTATGGTTACGAAAAGATAAAAGAAGCTTTGCTGCTCCAGCTGATGGGCGGCGTGAGAAAAGTGCGCATGGATAAAATTGTGAGCAGGGGTGATATGCATATTTTGCTGGTTGGCGATCCGGGATCGGGCAAGTCAGCACTCCTGAAAAGAATAACCCAGATTGCTCCGAAGGGGCGCTATGTGAGCGGCAAAGGCGTGAGCGGCGCAGGCATAACAGCTGCTGTTGTAAGAGACGAGTTCCTGAGCGGCTGGGCATTGGAAGCAGGGGCAATGGTATTGAGCAGCGACGGGCTGGTTTGTGTTGACGAGCTTGACAAGATGAGCTCTGAAGACAGGGCTGCGATGCACGAAGCCCTTGAAAACCAGACTGTGAGCATATCAAAGGCTAACATTCAGGCAACCTTGATTGCAAGGACAACTGTGCTTGCCGCCGCTAATCCAAAATTCGGGAGGTTTGATCCTTATGGAATTATTGCTGATCAGATAGATTTGCCCCCTACACTTATCAACAGGTTTGACTTAATTTTTCCAATAAAGGACTTGCCTGAAGAAACCAGAGACGAAAAGATGGCAAAGCACATTCTTACACTACATCAAAGCCCGGATATACAGGAGCCTGAAATACCTACAGAGATTCTGAAGAAATACATCGCTTATGCAAGGCAAAGGGTAAATCCAAAGCTGACCGACGGCGCGCTCGAGGAAATAAAGGATTTTTACCTGAAAATGAGGAAAAGCGGCGGCAGCGAAGCCGGAATAAAGGCCATCCCGATTTCAGCAAGGCAGCTCGAGGCTCTGGTGAGGCTGAGCGAGGCATCTGCAAGGGCAAGGCTCGACGACAGGGTGACAAGAAAGGATTCAAAAAAAGCCATTGAGTTGCTTGACTATTGCCTGATGCAGGTTGGCTTTGACAAGGAGACAGGCAAGATAGACATAGACAGGATAGCAACTGGAATAACAGCAACCTCAAGAAGCCATATATTAATCTTGAAAGATATTATTGGAGATCTTGAGACAAAGCTCGGAAAGGCAATTCCGATAGATGACGTTGTTGCAGAAGCCAAAAACAGGGGGCTTGATGAGGACAAGGTTGAGGAAGCTTTGGAGAGGTTAAAGAGATCTGGTGACGTGTTTGAGCCGAGAAGGGGGTTCCTGTCAAGAATATAAAATGCCCGATATTCAATTCCAGAAAAGATTAGTTGCCCGCAAAGCTAGGATTTCTGATATACTTCAGGCGGATTTCGCAAGGGACGATTCTTCCGCGGGATTTATCAAAGTGGGCGGCTTGAATATATCAAGAGTCAGCATGCTCGGGGCTGTTGTCCACAAGTCCGAGGGCGCTTATGCAGGCGCTGTCATAGACGACGGCACAGGAAAAATATCACTGAGGGCTTTTGAAAATATTGGTGTTTTCTCAAAGGCAGATGTTGGCGACTTTGTATTGGTGATAGGCAAGATAAGGAGCTTTAACGATGAGAAATATGTCATGCCCGAGATTATCAGGAAGATTGATGCTGCATGGATGAATGTGAGGAAGCTTGAGCTGAAAGATATGCATGCTGCTGGCGAAAATGCAAAAGCCATGGCTCATGATGTTGAAGAGGTTCCTGTAAATGACGAGATTTATTCATTGATAAAGAGCCTTGACAATGGAGATGGTGTTTCTGTTGATGATGTCATCAAAAGCTCAAAAGACAAAAGCGCTGAATTCATCATAAACAAATTGCTTGAGAGCGGCGACATATTCGAGATAAAGCCCGGCAGGCTGAAAGTCCTAGAATAGCACGGGGGTAACATAAACTTCCAGAAACGCCGCTGCAACCAGAAATCCCACAGAGATTAAAACCAGCTCTGAGAAGTCTATCATGATGTTGGGGAATTTCTCCGACTTGAAATGTTTTCTTATAAGGGCAACAGAGAGGATTCCCCCTGCCAGCCCGCCATAGAAGTACGCTGCAATTTCCGGGATTCCGTGAATCGAGTACTTGAGCAATCCCAATGAAACGACATGGAAGTAGTTGCCTGCCTCCAGCAGCCCAAACGAGCTTGTATAGCTGCTTATGTTCACCCTGATGAAGTTCCCTATTGCAGCGCCTATGACAGTCGCATTCCACGCGAGTATGAATATTGCGCCTGCGCCGTAGACAAATGCAAACAATATGGAAAATGCAAGCACCTTGAAGTTGTTGAAGAATATTTTCCAGAAGGTATTAAGGCTGTGGATGACATTTCCTGACACATTGTTGTTGATTGCCTGTATTGTGCCTACTTGCTTGTCAAAAAGGCTGTTTATTGTCGGCACAGGAAGTATGACATACCACAATGCGCACGCAACGGTTATTCCTATGAACATGTACATGAAAAATGAGATTGCCTTGTTGTGCTCCCTTAAAAGCGCAGACTCTTTGCCTATGAGCATGTCCTTGCTTTCCTCAAGCTTCATCGTGTTGTAGAACACAGGCAGCGCAGCCATTGTTATCATGAAAACCATTACAAGGCTTGCCTGGTCTTTGAAAATCCACAGGGCAAGGAATATCCCTATTGAAGTGTACAAAAATCCCAGAAAGAACATTTTCCACGGGCTTTTTTCAGCCTTGAACGGCACAAGCAAAGACTCGACTACCATGGATTTTTACTTATGCATTTTGTTTATATAGTTTGCGGAAAAATTATTTTCTGTAAACCCTGAAAATAGCAGATTTTCGATGGTTTGCGGAAAGTTTCTTTTGATTAAATTTATAAACCAAGTTGTTTACCTTTGTTATATGGAAGATTACAAGGACATGCTTGAGGATGTAAGAAAAAGCCTTCCTGAGGTTGTATTCATCAAGGAAAGGTTTGAGATACCGAAAGCGCTGGGGCACGTACAGGGCAACCGCACAATAATCACAAATTTCCTCCAGATAGCATCTTCTTTGAGAAGGGATGCAAGCCATTTGCTCAAGTATGTGCTTAAAGAGCTTGCAACCCCCGGCGAGGTAAAGAAATCAGGGGCATTGATTCTGGGCACAAAAGTGCCTGCCTCAAGGATTAACGACAAGATAAGGCAGTACGCAAACGAGTTTGTCCTTTGCTTCGAGTGCGGCAAGCCAGATACTGCAATCGTAAGGGAAGGCGAGCTTACTTACATGAAGTGCACCGCGTGCGGGGCGAAGAACATTGTCAAGGCGAAGATATAGGATTTTGGATTTCTTTTAAACTGGTTATAATAGTTGTTAAAATCAATAATTTTTTGGGCTAAAACAACAAAGGGCGATAAAACCTACGACTTAAAAATAGAAAAGTTTATACATTTATCAATTTGGAATGTTCCAAAGGGGTGAGAAAATGGATAAGCATCATTTACTTTACCAAATATTGTCACCAAAAATAAGTAAGCTTGTTAAATTACTTGGAGAAAAAGAAAAAGTATTAAGACATTATTGGTACTTAGAAAGATGTTTTTTCTATCCATCTTATGAATTTAAAGAAGCTCAAGCTGATTTTATTGCAAGATTATCATTCTATTCTGGAGGGGTAAGAGAAAGAATTGAAAGCAGCGACACTAAAAGTGAAACCATTAAAGAATTAAAAAAGATTTATCAAGATGTATTTTTGACTTCTTTTTATAATTTTGAACCTCAAGATGAAATATTTGGAATATGTAATAAATTCCATGATGAAATTGAATCCTTTTTTAAACAAGATATTTTAGGCTGTATTTTAGGTATTTCTGTAACGCGATTTTGGTTATTTAAATTAAAAAATAAAAATTATGAAATACTCCAAGATGGTAGTGTATTATTTAAAGGGAAAACATCAGAGTATGGCACAATTGCTTTGGATACTATCTCAAAAGGGGATTATATTTTGAAAATTTATTTCAAGGATAAGTTTAAGACCAAATCAATTAAAGTATCTGAATTTTCATCAGGAATAAAAATAAACTTTTTCTAACTGAGTTTCTTGATAGAATCTTAAATTTTATAGGTCTTTTTATTTTTGTTCTATAATTCGCTAAAAATTGGTATTTTTATTACCACAAACTGCTTTCTCTAATCACTTTATAGTTTGATTGCTTTTTCTTTGTTTTTTGTTGAAGTTTAGAAAGTTTAGCATTTCCAGATTTAATTTCTCTCACACCACTATATGTAACTTTTCCTGTGAATGGGTCTCTTTTTCTAACCCTAAAATCATGCCCCTTCCCAGTTCTTTCAACTTCATAACCAGATAATCTTGCTTTCATTACATAGGCATCTTCAGCAGCTTGTCCTCTTCTTCTATTTTCATTTATTACTTCCCTTTTGATTTGTTTTTTAGAAATCTTCCTACCAAAAATGTCTGATTTGATTAATCTTCCAAAAATATCTCGTGGCATAAATTCACACCATATGTTTAATATCAGCCATCTTGTATTTAAATTTTTCTGGGAAAAACGTCAATAAATTCACAACATTTATATATAAGATATTCTTACTAGTAAGATATTCTTATCAAGGAGGCAAGCAAAATGGAAAAACTGGAAATAACAAGCATGAGTTCAAGGGGGCAGGTAGTTATACCTTTGGATATAAGGGAGCAGCTTGGGCTAAAGGAAGGGGAAAAATTTGTCGTGGTAGGGGAAGATGACACAGTTATATTGAAAAAAGTAACTATGCCTTCCTTCAAAAACTTTGGTAAATTAATTAAAAAAACACAGCAGTTTGCAAAAGAGAAAGGTATAACTAAAGCTGATGTTGAAAGTGCCATAAAGAGAGTCAGAAAATGATGGTGGTTCTGGACACGAATGTGTTTATTTCTGGCATTTTCTGGAAAGGAAGCTCTAACAAAGTACTAACCGACTGGAGAAATGGTAAATTTACACTAGTAACTTCTTTGGAAGCAGTTTCAGAAATAATAAAAGTTCTCAAGGATTTTAAAATCAAGCTTTCAGACGATATGATTAAGGAATGGGTTGATTTAATTGTAAGAAATTCTATAATTGTAGAGCCAAAAGAAAAAATATCAATAATTAAAGACGACTCAAAAGACAATATTTTCATTGAAACTGCCGTAGCTGGAAGTGTTGATTATATAGTTTCGCAAGATAACCATTTATTAAAGTTAAGGGAATTCAGAGGAATTAAAATAATAACTCCAGAGGAATTCCTTAAGTTAAAATAAATTCTTTATTTTCATCCAAACCATCTCCCTAATCCTTCCTGCTTGTCTTTTTCCCTTCCGAAAACTCCTTCAACCCTGTCTTTTGTCAATAATAAAACCTGTTTCAGGTAAGGAGGCAGATTGTATTTTTCAGACAGCGATATTGCCGGCTCTAAATACTTGACTATGGCACCTTCTGTGACTGTGAATATGAGCCTTCCGCCGCATGCAAGGCATTTCCCTGCCAAAGGCGGCCTTCTGTACTTCTCGGTGCACTTGCTGCACCTAAACTGCTGCTGCGAGAATTTCCTTAGGTTTCCTTTGATATCCCTTAGCAAATGCTTCTCTATGACAAGCCTTGCCACATCCGCTGCATCAACAGCCCTTATCTTGTCAGCCAGTTCCATCTGCCCTTTCAGCTTGTCCTCCATTGACGGGATTGTTTTATATGATGAGCACCTGACACCCATGTTGATGCTTGACACAGGATGGGTGTAAAATATACCTCCTGTTTTTTCAGAATGCAGCAGCCCTGCAAGCCTGTCAACCTTCACATTCCAGGGCATTTCATAGTTTTGGGCTGCCTCGTAAAACTCGATTGGATACCTCTTTGCAACATCCATGTCAAACGCCATGTCATCAACCTCTGTCGGCACGAGTATGGATGTCAAAACCAGCGGAGCATCCTGAGTTGAACCCCTTGAGTCAGGAAGGAACTCCCTTGAGAAATTCAGCAGGGCATCCATCAAAAGTGTTACAGACGCCTCATCCCCATCGCAGTCCCTTCTTGTAGCTGCATGGAACAACGGATGCGCGTAAAACCCCTGCGTCCTTGAAAACCCTATGATCCTTCCGACAATGCCTGCTGACGTATGCGGAGCCAAAGCCACGACAAGCTGCCCTGTCAGCTCTTTTTCCGATTTCATCCTGTAAAATTTTTCCTGGCCGTACAATGAAGTTAAAAGCTCGTCTATAAACAGGCTTACTTTATACAGAATCTTGTCTGCGCCAAGTTCAGGGGCATCCTCGCATTTCGGCAGTATGATGTCCTGAAACTTTAATTCAATCACCTGCTCCGTATTTGTCAGTTCACTCCCGTTCACGTCCTTCTCGTAGCCAAGCTCCTTCAGTTCCTCTACAGATGTCCCTATTTCGCATGGCTTGAAATGTGTTATCGGCAGCTGGGTCATGTCATATCTTGTCGTGCCGTCCTTGTTTACAGAAATGTCGTGCTTGGCCCTCAGTATTCCCTTTGCGAAATGCTCCGGAATATGGTTCTTGCTTGAGGTGCCCCTCACTCCCTTTATCAGGTCTGGGTACTGCTGCATGCCGAGCTTCTTGAGCACATTTCCAAAATAATGCCTGAGGTCTATTCTCTGCTGCTTGTGCTGTATAGTACCTGTATGATTGCAATCATCTTTAAGCTTGCCGCAAACGCCGCAATATCCTGCTGTTTTTGAGTCGCATTGCTCGCACACGCTGAAGATAGTCTCCCTACTGCAGTTTTTGCAGAAATAAACGGGAAAATCAGAGTCAACAAAGCCGTGCTCCATTGCGCTCTGGAACGAGCGCATCTTGCCGCCTTCCTTTCCTACAGGAAACAAAGTGTGGGGGTCGCCGTCAAGCTTCCTAACCTTTGCCTTTTCAGGCCTGCCCATCCTGGCCCCTATGAATGTGCCTGACTTATCCCTCAGCTTTATCCCGGATAAACTGTTTATAAGGTCGAGTACATCCTCTATTTGGGTGTTTTTGTACTGCTCATAAAAATTCTTTTCACCAAGCTTCAGCACAGCCTGCAGTATTGCTGCGTCATCTTTTTCTATGATTGTAAGTTCGTTGTTCACATAAAGGTGCGGAATTCCCGTAAGCTCCAGCACCCTTTTGCCGACTTCATTTTTTGGCAGTATGACCTTGATTATGCCGCTCCCGTCAAACTCTGTCTTTGCAGACAAAAGCCATTTCAGCACTTCGAGAAATTCCTCTCTTGAAACTGCCCTCCAATGGTACGTGAACAAGGGGTGCAGCGGGATTGAAAATGTTTTGCTTATTGCAATTGCGGTTTTTGCATCGGGCTTGGCAGAAAAATAATCTCCTATAATCTGTTCAATGTGCTCCTGCGCTATTCCTGATAGCTGCGACGCCTTGTAATAATCCAAAGAGCCGAACAGGTTCACAACAGCCTTTTCAGCCTCAAGCGACCACCACTCCTCACAGTAGCCTGCGGGCGCAAGCTGGTGCGCCCTGTTGAAAAAATCGCCGTAATTGAACAGGATGTCCCCGAGAAAAAGTATCTCCTTGACAGAGTTTACAAACTGCTTTGCCTTTTGCTCTGTGTCAATTCTGAGCACGCTGCCGTCATTAAGCTTGACAATCGGCCCCTCTATAAAATCGCATACTGTAACTGCCGTAGCCTTGCCAGGCCTCTCAACCTTGAGCTGGGTGCCTATTGCAATGTACTTGTTCAGGATTGTCATTGTCGCAGGATGGATTGCTGATGCTGAGTATCCTGATGTCCTGCACCTTCCGTACCTTAATCTAAAACCTCCAAAAGCAAGAGGATGTGTCAGTACAGGCCTGCCTGCAACAAGGTCCTGTATGTATGTATAGACAGGGGTAATTCCTTTTTTTGCGGGCTTTTCCCTTGTCTTTATCTCCTTCTGCAATTTCACAAATTCTTGGAGAAATTCCCAGTGCCCGAGCCCGAATTCACTGCTCCATTTCTTGAGCTGGCTCCATACCTTGACTGCCTTTTGCGCAACGCACTCCCCCAAAACAAGGCACGGTCCGCTCCTTATCCTGTTTGTCTCAATCCTGTCGATGTCCTTGTGATTCGAGACTTCTATGTCTTCTGACGCATCGCCGTCTATCTGGACAGGCAGGTTGGTGACAAGGAACCTTATTTCCTTTTCGCTTGGCAGGTACTGCAGGTTGGTGACCCTTTCATGGTAATCATAAAGCTCAGACACCATCCTCCTGACCTCCTTTTCCGAGGGGTCATAAGCGCTGTATCCTGTCTGCTTTCTTATGTAATCTGCAATGACTACGCTTAGCGCCCCTGCTGTGCCGCCTGCGCTTCTTATCGGCCCGGAGTACATGAGCGCAAAGTATTCTTTTCCATCTTTCCTTTTTCTTATTTTCAGGCCGACAAAGCCCTCAAGCGGCGACGCAACAACGCCAAGAGTCAGGTAAGCCAGCCCGATTCTTATGCCTGCCTCTATCGCCTCTTTTTGTGTCTCAAGCCTGCAGAATTTTTGCTGCGCTGTTTCCAGCGCAATCGTCAGAGCAACTCTCCAATCCAGTTTTCCGTAGGCTGATTCAAGCTCTTTGATTCTTTTCGGTATGCCACAGTTCATGATTTGGGGTACTGCAACACTCACCAGCCCCTCAACCCTTTCTGCCATGTTTTTTGCAAGAGGTATGTTTACTGTGCTTTCAGGGTCGTAGCCTTTTGCCCTTGCAAGATTTGCGGATTTATATGCAGAATCTATGCTTTTTGCCAATTCCTTCTTGCACTCTTCTTCGCTTGCCATTTTACTGCCCGAATTTCAGTATTTTTATGTCCCGCGTCTGCAGGTTCACAATCGGAACTCTGCTCGGCTCAGGGTTATGCCCAACCCTTTCCTGGAAGATTGTCTTGCCCTGCCAGCAGCTTCCGCAAATCAGGGTTGTGTTCCTGTAGCTGGCTGTTGCTGTCTTGTGTATGTGCCCGCTGAGAAAGAAATCAGGGACTTTTTCTATGACTAACGGGTCTTTTTTTGTGTCAGGAATGTACAATGTCGAGAGGTGCGTCGGCGCAAGATGCCTTCTCTTCAGCAGGAATTTCATTATCAGGTCTGCCCTGTCATATCCTCCCTGATTGCGCAGGGAGTCCACTTCAGCGACAAAATAGTCAAATGAATACCCGTGGTACATCATTACATCAAAGCCGTTGAAATTCTCGTAAGAGTTTATGTTTATCAAAGACGGATTTGAAACCATGATGGCGTTGTTGAGTTCGTGCATCGGCTTGGCAAATTCTTTTGACAGCGCAGGCTGGGGCTCTGATATGCGCAGCGCATCGTGGTTGCCCGGGCATATTATCAATGGTATATGGCTTGGTATTTGCTTGAGCAGCTCTGCGCATTCCCTGTATTGCTGGTAGATATCTTTTGTTATGAGCTCCTTGTCCTGCTCAGGGTAGATGCCGCACCCGTCAACCAAATCTCCTGCGATGAAAATGTATTTCACGTTTTTTGCTATGTGCCTTTGCTGCTCGTTTCCCATGTTTCCGTTTATCCACTTGAGGAACTTCTCAAAATCATCGGGAAGAAACTTTGCCGAGCCGACATGCAAGTCTGAAAGAAAAAGGGCATAGGATTCCTTCTCTGCTTTTTTGATGTCTTTTGCCGCCGGGATGTCGGGCCAGATAATGTTGTTTGCAAAGATTATTGTGTCAACGCTTACCCCAACAACACCTATAACCTCGTCCAAGACAATATCCTTCGCCTCGTTAAACAGCGCCGGCTTGTTCTTGTTTACCAAAACTTTTTTCTGGCCTGTTGGGTCTTCCAGCAAAAACAAGAGGTTGCCGTTTTTTGTAACCTGCTTGTTGCTTACCATGCCGATGATTGCAGCGCTGTCCTTTTCCTTCCTGCCGGCTATCTTGTTGATGGAAACCGTGCTTTTAAGCTCTTGCCGCTGCTTCAGTATTTTTTCTATTGCCTTGTACCTGTTGTTGAAATAATCAACAAAATCCTGGGGCTCCCTTTTCTTCGGCTCTTCAGTGTATGACTGGACAACTTTTACGCTATGCTGCGGGGTTTCTGCGCCGCTTTTCTGTGTTTTTGCCTCATCTACAAGCCTTTTCAGATCCATGTCTATGACTGCCGCTTCGCCGGCTTGTTTTGACTTCAGCGCATTGAATATCCTGGAAATGTGCTCTTCATCGTTGATTGTGTCGAGCATCTCCTGACTTACGAGCATTCCCCTCTTTAAGAACATCCCGATTATTTCGCGTTTTTTTTGGAGAGGCTCGTCATGCATCTTAAACCCTTATCGTGTCTTCAAGGATGGCTTTGACCTTTGGGAGTACCTCTTCAGGGATTTCAAGTGATATTTCCCTTGTCCTCCCGTATCTTCCTTTCGATATCACCTTTGCGTTTACTATCCCAATCATGTCAAACTCCGATATTATGTCTGAAATCCTGCGCTGTGTCAGCACACTTGTGCTGGTCTTGCCGCACAGCGACTTGTACAGCTCGTAAACCTCGCCGGTGAATATGTTTCCCTTCCTGCCGGGCTTGAGAGAGATTATTGAATAAAGCACAAGATGGTACTGCTTCGGCTGCGTCACAACAGCATCTATTATCCTGTCCCTGTCAATTTTCTGCTCTGCGTCATCCACAAATTCTATTGTTAGTTTATCCGCGCTTTTCCTGTCGGCAATCTCGCCGGCAACCCTTAGAAGCTCAAGGGCGCGCCTTGCATCTCCATGGTCTCTTGCGGCGTATGCCGCGCATTTCTCTACAACCCCATTGCCCAAAACATCTTTGTTGAATGCCTGCTCGGCCCTCTGGCGGAGAATTGCCTGTATCTGCACGGCATTGTACGGCGGGAAAACAATTTCCTCTTCAGAAAGGGATGACCTGACTCTTGGATCAAGGTTGTCAACAAACATTATGTCGTTGGATATGCCTACTAAGGAGATTTGAGATTCTGTGTCTTCATTTATTCTTGTGAGGTTGTAAAGGGCATTGTCCCCCGCCTTGCTCACGAGCTGGTCTATTTCATCGAGTATTATTATGTGGTTCTGTTTTTGCCTGCCGAGCGCTTTGAAAAATGCCCTGTAAACCTCCTCTGTCGGCAGCCCTGTTGGTGGTATTGCTTTGCCAAGCTCTCTGGCAAGCTGAGCTATGAGCCTGTATTCCGTGTCGGTGCTTCTCTTCAGCTTGCAGTTAATATATAATATTTTTAAAGGTATATTCTCCCTTTCAGCTACCTCCATTAGTTTTTTTGTTGTGTATTTTATTGTTAGTGTCTTTCCTGTGCCTGTTTTGCCATAGAGGAGTATGTTGGATGTTTTGTCACCTTTTAAAGATGGGGCAAGGATATTAGCTATTTGTTTTATTTGTTCTTCCCTGTGTAAGATTGTTTCGGGGATATAAGACGATTGCAACGCTTTTTTATCAAAAAAAGCACTCTTTTTCCTTAGAAACACCTCAAAGAACCCATCCAACCCCTTTTCAACCATTATTTTCCAAACGAAATGGAGGTATTTAAATATTTTCTTTATTAGTGCTACCCCCCCATTTCGCATGGAAACTTATTTGTGTTTGTTTTAGATTACTTACTCTTTATTTTCTATATAGAAATAAAAATAGAAAACAACAAAACAAACACAAAAACAAGATAAAATAATAAATAACTTCCACAGGAAGTAAGGGGGTTGGAGTACATATTTATTACTAACTAATGATAAAAACAAAAAGATTTTTAAACTACATAACGATACTAAACAAAATGTTAAGCTTAAAAGCAGAAAAACAACTGAGAAACTTGGGCCTGAACAGCTACGAAGTTAAGATTTGGACAGCGCTTTTAAGCAGGGGAGTCTCAACTGCAGGAGAGCTTTCTGGCATTGCCAACGTGCCAAGAAGCAGAAGCTACGATGTCCTAGAGTCTCTGGAAAAGAAGGGGTTTGTTGCTGCCAAGTGGGGAAAACCATTAAGGTACGCTGCCACAGCACCACAAGCCGCAATAGAGTCAATCAAATCAAAAACCATGAGCAACGCTGCAGGAGAAATAGGAAAAATAAATAATATTAAAAAATCGAGGATTATCGGCGAACTTAACAGCCTGCACGCGAAAGGCAAATCATATTTATCTTCTTCAGACACAAGCGGAGCGCTCATAGGGAGGTATAATATACACAACCACACAAGGCAGATGCTGGAGAAAGCAAAGAAGAGCATATTAATATCAGCCACCAGCACTGAATTTACAGCCTTTGTTGAAAATTTCAAGCCCATTTTGGAAAGTCTGGGCAATAAAAATGTAAAAATAAGGATTTTTACACAGCCCAGCCAGTCAACAAGAAAAAAAGCGGCCGAAATCAGCCAGTTTGCCGAGGTAATCAACACAGGCAACAAGGCGAGGTTCTGCATCGTCGACGGCAGCGAGATAATATTCATGCTGCTTGACGACAGCGAAGTTCATCCTACATATGATGTAGGTGTCTGGGTTGGCTCTGCGCTGGCAAAAGACATCGAAAGGGTTTATTCAAAATAGTTAGTCATTTCTTAATATCTTCAAATAAAATGACAGATCAAACTAATTTGGGATGGAGGAGATTTGTATGGAATAATTCAGTTCATTATATTTCCTTAGATCATGGGCATACTTATTGCCGTCCTCCTAACAAAAGAGCTGAAGCTAGACTCAGAAAGATAAGCAAACAAGGTTTAAAGGCTTGTGGTAGTCCTGCTATTTCTGAATTACTCACTGTTAGAAGAAATTCTGTTTTTTTATTTCCTTACTATGAAGGCTGCCTAGCTGATGAAGGAGCATATCATACGGTGGTAGACTTACCTAGACTGATGGCAGACGGTTTCGAGGTATATTCTGGAAATTTTGATTTTATTAATTCTTTTTTTATTCTAGGTTCTGGATTAAGCAACATAATACTCAATACATTACATAAAGGATGGGAAAAAGAAAAAGGTGGATATCCTACATTTGAAAAATTTTTAGCACTAAAATTTTACAATTTAAACAGAATAACTTCAGCAGCAGATTTACCTAAAGGAGCGGAGTTAGTAACTGAGACAACCTCGTATGAAAACAGGTACTCTTTTAAACCATTTTCATTAGAAATCTTGGTTAAAGGTGATATTCCAAAACAATATATTCGACCTTAACTAATAAATTTCCAAAACCTTTATAAATCTCCAGCTATTCCTGAAAAACCCTTTAATATGTGCCCGATAACTCGGGCACATAGCATAAACAAGCCTGAAAAGATTGCCTTTTCAGTACAGTTTTACAGACTGTTTTCTACCAAAGGCCGTCAATAAAAGGCTTATTTTGCATCAAAGGACAATAGGTATACTAGTCTTTGGTAAAATGCCAAGAACAAGAAAACCGAGAGCAGGAAGCATGCAGTTTTGGCCCAGGGTAAGGGCCAGGCATAGCCACGCAAGGATAAGGACATGGCCAAAAAGCAGCGAGCAAAAGCTGCTTGGGTTTGCAGGCTACAAGGCCGGCATGACACACCTGCTTATCAATGACAATGCACCGAATTCCATGACAAAAGGCGCAGATATTTTCTGCCCGGTGACTGTTGTCGAGTGCCCCCCAATCAAAACTGCTTCTATAAGATTTTACAAAAACACGCAAAACGGCTCAACGCTTGTTTCTGAGTTGTTTGCTGATTCTCTTGAAAAAGAAATGGAGAGAAAAATAGTTGCACACAAAAAGAAAGGCAGGGAAGCAAGCGACTTTGATTTTGTGAGGCTGCTCTGCCATACGCAGCCAAAGCTTACGGGCATAGGGAAAAAAATACCGGAAATCTTTGAAGTGGCAATCGGCGGCAGCAGGGAGCAGCAGGTTGCTTATGCAAAAGAAAAGCTCGGAAAGGAAATAAGCATAGGTGAGGTTTTTGCAGAAGGGCAGTCGGTTGACATTCATTCTGTGACAAAAGGCAAGGGATTCCAGGGGCCTGTCAGGAGGTTTGGGGTTCAGCTCAGGCAGCACAAATCCGAAAAAAGCAGGAGGAATCCAGCAACTTTGGGTGCATGGAGGGCGCAGGGGCATATAATGTGGAGAACCGCACATGCGGGCAAAATGGGCTACCATCTGAGAACAGAATACAACAAGTGGATACTCAAGATAGGTCTAAAATCCGACGAGATAAATGTTAAAGGTGGTTTTGTAAACTACGGGCTTGTGAGGGGAAATTACATTCTCATTAAAGGCTCTGTCGGCGGCGCGGAAAAAAGGTTCATCAGGCTTACCATTCCCATAAGGCAAAACAAAAAAATTCCGCAGGAAGCTCCGCAAATATCCTACATAAGCACAGAGTCAAAGCAGGGAAGGTAAAATGAAGCTCAGCATACTGGATGCATCAAAAAACAAGACAGGGGAGATTGAATTGCCGTGGCAGTTTTCCGAGGAATACAGGCAGGACCTGATACAAAGGGCTGTGCTTGCAATGCAAAGCCACAAAAGGCAGGCATACTCCTCAAGCAGCGAGGCGGGAAAAAGGGCATCAGCAAAATTGTCGAGGAGAAGAAGGGACTACAGGGGCTCATATGGGTTTGGAATTTCAAGGGTTCCGAGAAAAATACTTTCAAGAAGAGGCACGAGAATGAACTGGGTCGGTGCGTTTGCGCCTGGCACTGTTGGAGGCAGGCGGGCCCATCCCCCGAAGACCGAAAGGATATGGTGGAAAAAAATAAATGAGAAAGAAAGGCTGAAGGCGCTAAGGAGCGCTATTGCAGCTACAATATCAAAAGACATCGTAGCAGGCCACGGGCACTCTGTGCCAATCAATTACCCGTTTGTACTGGACGAAAAGTTTGAACTGCTGGACAAGACAGCAAGCATTATTGCAGCTTTCAGGGTGCTTGGATTGGGCAGTGAATTATCCCGTGCCGAAGAAAAGAAAGTAAGGGCGGGAAAAGGCAAGTCGCGTGGAAGAAAATACAGGAGGAAGAAAGGCCCGCTGATAGTTGTTTCAAAAAAATGCAGCCTTAGTCAGGCAGCAGCAAACATACCGGGCATTGATGTTGTGGAAGTCAAAAGCCTGAACGCGGAGCTGCTTGCGCCGGGCGCGAAGCCAGGAAGGCTGACTTTATGGACGAGCCAGGCAATAAGTATAATGAAAAACAAGAATTTATTCAGGTAAAAATGCAGCCATACGACATAATAAAATACCCTTTGTCGACTGAAAAATCGATAAGGCTCATGGAATCGGAAAACAAGCTGATATTTGTTGTCAGCAACAAGGCAACAAAGAAAGAGATAAAGGGCGCGCTGCAGGAAATGTTCAAAGTAAGGGTTGAAAGCGTCAACACTTTTGTTAATGCAGAAGGTGAGAAAAGGGCGTATGTGAAATTTTCCGCAAAAAACCCGGCAATAGATATTGCAACCCAGATGGGCTTGATATAATGGACGGTGCAAAATGGGAAAGAGCTTAATCCAGCAGAAGAGGGGAAAGGGAAGCCCAAGGTACAGGGCCCCGAGTTTCAGGTACAAGGGAAAAGCGGATTTTACAGGATATGAGGGAGGCAAGGTAATCAGCGCCAGCGTAGGCGACATAGTGCACAGCAGCGGACACAGCGCGCCTTTGATGGAGCTTAAGTACAGCAACGGCGAGACAAGCCTGCTTCAGGCCCCTGAAGGCATCAAAGTGGGAGACAAAATTGAGATCGGAAAGGACGTGGAGATAAAAACAGGCAACATACTTCCATTGAAAAGCATTCCGGAAGGAACGTCAATCTACAACATTGAGTCAAACCCCGGCGACGGCGGCAAGTTTGTCAGGGCAGGCGGGGCTTTTGCTAAGATAATCACAAAAATGGATGAAGGTGTTGTCATTGAGCTGCCATCAAGCAAGAGAAGGACATTCATGCCCGAATGCAAGGCGGTTATAGGAGTTGTTGCAGGCTCCGGCAGGACAGAAAAACCATTTTTAAAAGCTGGAACCAGATTTTATGCGATGAGGGCAAAGAACAAAATGTGGCCACAGGTAAGCGGGACATCGATGAATTCAGTGGACCACCCATTTGGAGGCTCAAGCTCCCACGCAAAAGGCATTCCAACACAATCTGCAAGAAATTCCCCGCCGGGAAGAAAAGTGGGCAAAATAGCTCCAAAGAGAACTGGCAGGCATAAGAGATAAAATGGCAAAAAAAGAATTTACTTTCAAGGGAAAAACACCGGAAGAGCTCAAAAAACTGAGCATCAACGAGCTTGCGCAGATTTTTACTGCAAGGCAGAGAAGGGTATTAAAGAGAGGTTTCACAGAGCAGCAGAAAACCCTGCTGAAGAAACTAAGGGCTAACGAGAAAAACGTGGAGACGCATTGCAGGGATATGGTAATACTGCCCGAGATGATAGGAAAAACCATAAAGGTGCACCAGGGCAGGGAATTCGTGCCTGTGGCAGTCGAGCCTGACATGATAGGGCACTGCCTCGGTGAGTTTGCCCTGACAAGAAAAAAAGTCGCGCACAGCGCGCCCGGAATAGGAGCTACAAAATCCAGCGCAAGCCTGTCAGTGAAGTAAAATGAAAGGATACACATACCAAAAATACGACAAGGAGCACATGGCAAGGGCATTGGGAGTGGCCCTGCCGGTATCGTTTAAGCAAAGCGTCGAGATATGCCAGTTTATCAAAGACAGGGAAACGGGCGCAGCAAAGAAACTGCTGCAAAACGTTGTTGACAAGAAAACAGCTGTTCCGGTGAGGCGATACAATTCCGACCTAGGGCACAAGAGAAAAATAGGCCCGGGAAGGTACCCAAAAAACACCTCGATAGAGTTCATAAAGCTGATAGAAGGCGCAGAGGCAAATGCGCAATTCAAGGGGCTGAACACATCAAACCTTGTGATAGCCCACATTTCAGCGCACAAGGCAGGGAAGTCATGGCATTTTGGGAGGAAACAGAGAACAAAGATGAAAAGGACAAGCATAGAGATTGTCGTGCAGGTGTCCAAGCAAAAAGAAAAACAAACTGAAAAATCAAAACCAGCAAAAAAATGATTGAGAGGAAATTTGTCGCGCAAAAAATCAAGGAATTCCAGATAGAGGAGTACATAACCCAGAACCTGCGAAATGTCGGGCACAGCCATACAAAAATGGTAAAAACCCCGCTTGGGGAGAAGATAATAATTTTTACATCAAGGCCCGGGCTTATAGTCGGAAGGAAGGGGCAGAACATAAAACAGCTTACAAAAACCCTGAAGAAAAGATTCACACTCGAGAACCCGCAGATAGAGATAAGCGAGGTTGAAATTCCCAGCCTTGATGCGAAAATAGTCGGGGAAAAAATAGTTGATGCGCTTGAGAAGTTTGGCTCTGAGAAATTCAAGGCAATAGGCCACAAGATAATGATGGAAGTAATGAAGGCAGGTGCGCTTGGCATAGAAATAGTCGTTAGCGGCAAGGTTCCGAGCGCCAGGGCAAAATCTTGGCGATTTTATTCAGGATACCTGAAAAAATGCGGCGACATAGCAAACAGCGTCAGGAAGTCAAACACACAGGCAAAGCTCAAGACAGGAATAATCGGCGTCAAGGTGAGCATAATGCCCCCTGACATAAAACTGCCTGATGACATAGAGCTCAAAGACGAAATGGAAATCAAGGTAGAGGAAGCAAAAGAGGCAGAGGAAAAAAAGGAAGAGCAGCCGAAAAAAGAAACAAAGAGAAAAAGGCGCAAAAAAGAAACAGAGAAAGAAGGAAAAGATGAAAGCAAAGGAACTTAGGCTCATGAGCGATGCGGAGATGGATGGCAAGCTGGCAGAGCTGAGGAAGGAGCTTATGAGGGCAAACTCGCAGATTGCAATAGGCACAGTGCCGAAGAGCCCCGGCAAGGTGAGGGAAGCCAAAAAAACAATCGCGAAAATAATGACAATAAGAAGGGAGAAGACTTTAAGCAGGGAGGACGCAAAAAGGAATGAGTGAAATATGCCCAGTGTGCGGTTTGGTGAAAGAGCTTTGCGTATGTGAGACAATAGCAAAGGAGAGCCAGAAAATTTTGGTTTATATAGAGAAGAAGAAATTCAACAAAAACTACACGATTGTTGATGGTATAGACAAAAAGGAAATAGACCTCAAGGATCTGGCAAAAAAGCTGAAGTCAGAGCTCGCGTGCGGAGGCACAATAAAAGACGGCAAGATAGAACTGCAGGGAGAGCACAAGATAAAAGTAAAAAAAATACTGATTGAGCACGGCTTTGCACCAAGCAGCGTAGAGATAAGGTAAAAGAAAAAGACAGTTAAAACACAGTTTACAGTAAATAAAACAATAAAATGAAAACACAGGAATCAAGGAGCACAGGTATGGCTGCAGAAGCCCCGAAAAACAAATGCAGCGACACCAAATGCCCGTACCACGGCAGGCTAAGCGTGCGCGGCAGGCATTTCACAGGAATAGTCATATCGGGAAGAATGAGAAAAACAGCCGTTATAGAGTTTGAAAGGCTTCATTTTTTGAAGAAATATGAAAGATACGAGAAAAGAAGGACAAAAATGAAAGTGCACAACCCGGACTGCATCAATGCAAAGGAAGGTGATTTGGTGGGTGTGGTTGAGTGCAGGCCGCTGAGCAAGACAAAGAACTTCGTCATAATAAGGAAACTCGGCGTCGAGAAGGGGTTTAAGGGAAAAATGGAAGCGAGAGAAGCGTCAAAAATTGAGGCAAAGAAGCTGGAATCAGAAAATCAGGAGGCAGTTTAAATGCAGCCATTAAAAGCCCGCATCGGAAGACCCCTTCCGGTGGGATGCAGGATTGAGACATGCGACAATTCAGGAGCTAAAGTAATAAGGGTTTTCACAGTTGTAGGCCTGAAAACAACAAAAGGGAGGATTTCCTCATGTGGTGTTGGGGACCTAGTCATGGCATCAGTAGTGAGGGGGCGCCCTGACATGAGAAAGCAGGTTGTGTACGCAATAATAGTCAGGCAAAGGAAGGAGTACAGGAGGGCTGACGGCACAAGGATAAAGTTTGAGGATAACTCGGCAGTTGTCCTTAAAGACGAGAAAGGCAACCCAAAAGGCACTATATTCAAGGGAGCAATTGCAAAGGAGGCATGCGAGAGGTGGCCGGGAATTGCAAAAATCGCGAGCATAGTTGTTTGACAAAATGAAAAAATTTTCAGGCGCGTGGAAAAGCAGCAGGAAACCGAGAAAGCAAAGGAAGTACAGGTTAAATGCGCCCCTTCACATAAAGCAAAAGCTGGTGCATTCCCACTTATCAAAAGACCTGAGAAAGAAGTATAGCAGGAGAAGCGTAAGCCTGCGCAAAGGCGACAAAGTGAAGATAATGAGGGGGCAGTTCAAAAAGCAGGAAGGCAAGGTGGATTCCATAAGCACAAAAGACACGGCTGTTTTTGTGAGCGGCATTGAGATAACAAAAAAAGACGGCACCAAGAGGCTTGTGTCATTCAACCCCTCGAACCTGATGATAACAGAGCTGAATTTAGACGACAAACAAAGGCAGGAAATACTGGAGAGAAAGTAAAATGGGAAAAAACCACATGAAAAGGTTTGCAGCGCCAAAAACATGGCAGATAAAGAGAAAGGGCCGGAAATTTATTGCAAAACAGGCGCCAGGCCCCCATAATCTAGAGTCAGGAATCCCGCTAAGCGTAATGCTAAAGGAAGTGCTGGGATATGCAGGCACAACAAGAGAGGCCAAGAAAATACTGAATTCCGGTGAAATAAAGATTGACGGCAAGCCAAGAAAAGATCTCGGGTTTCCTGTGGGTATTTTCGATGCTGTTGAGTTTTCCGGCACGAAAGAGCATTTCAGGGTGGTTCTTGGCAAAAAAGGCAAAATAGCGCTTGCGAAGATAAGCAAGGATGAGGCTTTGACGAAGCCTTGCAAAATCACAGGAAAAACAGCCGTAAAAGGCAGGCTGCAGCTGAACCTTTACGACGGCAAGAACATTATTGCAAGCGACAAGTCATATTCTGTCGGAGACACACTGATGATGTCTTTGCCTGACCAGAAAATCAGCAAGCACCTTAAGCTGGGCAAAAATTCAGTCATAATCCTTACAGGGGGAAAGCACATAGGCGAGCTTGGAAGTGTTGAAAACATAGTCGGGAGCAAGATAGTCTACAAGGACGAAAAAGGTATTCTTGTGGAGACGTCAAAGAAATACGCTTTTGTGATAGGCGACAGCAAGCCTTTAATCACACTGGGTTCAAGATGAATTCAATGAAAGGAATAAGGGTGGAGAAGGTAACATTGAACATTGGTGCAGGGAAAGACCAGTCTAAGCTAGAGAAAGGAATAATCCTTCTGAATGCAATTGCAAATGCAACTCCGATAAAGACAGTGACAAGCAAGAGAATACAGGAATGGGGGCTCAGACCGGGACTGCCGATAGGGTGCAAGCTCACTTTGAGAAAAGACAGGGCAATCAAACTGCTCCAAAAGCTGCTCGAAGCCGTTGACAACAAGCTCAGGGAAAACCAATTCGACAGCAACGGAAACGTGGCGTTTGGCATTCACGAGTACATAGATATTCCCGGCGTGAAATATGACCCAAAGATAGGAATTATGGGGCTTGAAGTGTGTGTTACCCTTGAAAGGCCCGGCTACAGGATAAAGCGGAGAAGGCTGCTTGCCAGAAAGATACCGGCAAGGCACAGGGTTTCAAGGCAGGAAGCAGTGGAGTTCATGTCAAAAAACTTCGACCTGAAAGTGGAGGTTGAGTAAATGACATACAGCGATTACAGGAAGGTGCTCAAGCAGCTGAAGGCAAAGCCTGCAAAGCTGCAGAAATACATGCGGCATAATGCACCGAAGCAGAGAAAGTACGGCAGGTCAATTAAAAAATGCAGGCGCTGCGGAAGACCCGGAGCACACATAAGCAAATACGGATTAAGCCTTTGCAGAACCTGCTTCAGGGAGATAGCCACAAACTTGGGATTTAAAAAATACAATTAAGGTGCTTACAAATGCTTAACGACCCATTAGCAAATATGATGTCATTGATGCTTAATAATGAGGCTATAGGAAAACAGGAATGCCTCATAAAGCCAGTCTCAAAGCTGATAAAGGATATACTGAAGATAATGCAAGAGAACGGCTATGTCGGGGATTTCAAGGAGATTGAAGACGGCAGGGGCAATTACCTCAGGCTCAATCTCATCGGAGGCATAAACAAATGCGGCGTAATCAAGCCCAGATACAGCGTAAAAGGCAACGGCTTTGAAAAATTTGAAAAAAGATACCTTCCTGCAAAGGATATAGGAATATTGTTTGTATCAACCCCAAGCGGCATTATCTCGCATTACGACGCCAAATCAAAAAAAACAGGAGGAAGGCTGCTGGCTTATTGTTATTAAAATGGTAAAAATCAGAGGCATAGGAAAAAAGAAAATAACAAGGGAGGTAGATCTGCCTAGCGGCGTAAATGCCGCCATTAATGCGGGTTTCCTTAAAGTGGCTGGCCCAAAAGGGGAGTCTGCCAGAGAGCTGAAGCAGCACAATATCTCAGTGAAAATAGAAGACAAAAAAATAATCCTTGAATCCAGTGGAGGGACAAAAACAGACAAGAAAATGATGGGCTCGATGGTTGCGCACATCAAAAACATGGCAAGAGGCAGCACACAAAACCACACTTATGTGCTGAAAATATGCTCGGGGCATTTTCCAATGAATGTAAGCGTAGCAGGCGGCAAGCTTGTCGTTAAAAACCTCCTTGGGGAGAAAGTGCCGAGGGTTTTGCAGCTAAAGGAGAACACCAATGTCAAAATTGAAGGTGATTTGGTTTATGTAACAAGCGCCAGCAAGGAAACTGCAGGGCAGGTAAGCGCCGACATTGAGCAGCTTACAAGAAGGCCTGGGTACGACACAAGAATTTTTCAGGATGGAATATACATAATAAACAAAGACGGGAAAGAGCTTAAATGATTGAGAGACTTCTGGAAATCAGGAATGGCATCAAGGAAAGAAAACCAGATTTCATTAGGCAGGATCATCAAAGGAGAAAGAGGCTGGGAAGAAAATTAAAATGGAGAAAGCCAAAAGGCATACACTCAAAGATACGGCACCGCTTCAAGGGCAGAAGGAAGATGCCTTCTCCCGGCTACAAATCACCCAAAGCCGTAAAAGGGCTGCACCAGTCAGGATTGAAAATGATAAGCATATTTTTTCCCGATGAAGTCGGAAAAATAAGAAAGGAAAGCGAGGGCATAATAATATCGGGAAAAGTCGGCATGAGAAAAAGGCTTGAAATCCTGAAAAAGGCAAAGGAGATGAATATTGCTGTCCTGAATTTAAATCTTGACGAGCATATAAAAAAGATTGAAGGCATGATCAGCTCAAAAAAGAAAGCACCCAAGGAATCAAAGAAGGAAGAGTCCAAGGTGCATGAAATAAAAAAAGAGCCAAAAGAAAAGCAGGGAAAAAGCACAGAACAAAAATTAACGGAAGAGGACAAAAAAGAATCTGAAAAAAAGGAAAAAGACAAAGTGCTGACAAAAAAGGTATAAAATGCTGAGAGTACAAAGAAGGCTGGCAGCCCAGATTTTGAAATGTGGGCAAAACAGGGTAAGGTTTGATACAGGCAGGCTCGAGGATATAAAAGAAGCCATAACAAAAAAAGATGTGATGTCCCTTATAAACAACGGAGTCATCACCAAAAAAATGACATCAAATACATCAAAATTCTGGGCCCGGCACAGGAAAAAACAGAAAAGCAAAGGGAGGCAAAAAGGGCATGGTTCAAGAAAAGGGAAAAAAACAGCAAGGCTTGAGCCCAAAAGGGACTGGATAAACAGGATAAGGCTGCAAAGGATTTTCATCAAATCGCTGAGAAGCAGGGAGGCTATAACGGCGCCCGTATACCATGAGCTTTATATGAAAAGCAAGGGGGGATTTTTCAGGAACCTAAGGCATCTGAAGCTTTATGTGAGTGAAAGGGGAATGGTTAAAAAATGATTTCGGGCAAAACATACACCATGCCTTTCAGAAGGAAGAGGCTGGGAAGGACAAACTACAGGAAAAGGCTTAAGCTGCTTGTGTCAAATAGATTAAGATTTGTTGTAAGGAAATCACTTAAAAATTTTCATGCTGCTGTTGTTGAGTACAGCCCGAAAGGCGACAAGGTCTTGCTTGCAGTAAGCTCAAACACGCTTGCCAAGCTGGGCTGGAACTACTGCGGAGGCAACCTGCCAAGCGCATACCTGACAGGATTTTTGGCAGGGAAAAAGGCTCTTGAGAAAGGCATTAAAGATCCGATACTGGACATAGGTTTTAACAATTCGTCAAAAGGCTCAGGCCTGTATGCTGTGCTTGCAGGGGCGGTTGATGCAGGGCTTAAAATACCATTTGAGAAGGAAATGCTTCCGCAGAAAGAAAGGCTTTCAGGTGAGCACATAGCAAAATATGCGCAGGCGCTTAAGAACGAGGCGCAAAGATACAAGAAGCAGTTTTCAGGCTACATAAAAAAAGGGATGAATCCCGAAGACATAACAGCTAACTTTAACTCTGTGAAAGGTAAGATGCATGGCTAAAAAGAAAACAGAAGAAAAAAAGGCCGAAGAGCCGAAGATAGAGGAATTGCAGGAAGAGGAAGCTTTGGTTGAAAAGCCGAAGGAGGGGCTTGCAACAGAGCTTGGCGAAGTGAAGGAGATAGAGGAAGTCATAGTCGAAGAAGTCAAAAAAAAGGGAGCATTTGAAAAAGAGTCATGGAAGCCAAGGACATCTTTGGGCTTAAAAGTGAAAAACGGAGAGGTGACTAGCATTGATTATGTGCTGGACAGCAGGATAAAGATACTGGAGCCCGAAGTGGTTGATGCTTTGCTGCCAAACCTGTCAACAGACCTGCTGATGGTAGGGCAGTCAAAAGGAAAGTTCGGCGGCGGGCAGAAAAGAATTTTCAAGCAAACCCAGAAAAAGACGCAGGAAGGCAACAAGCCGAAGTTCGCAACGTTTGCTGTAACTGGCAATGAAGACGGCTATGTGGGTGTCGGCTACGGCAAGTCAAAAGAGACAGTCCCTGCAAGGGAAAAGGCATTAAGGCAAGCCAAGCTCAACATTATAAAAATAAGAAGAGGCTGCGGCAACTGGCGCTGCGGCTGCGGCGACCCGCACACAATTCCGTTTAAGGTAAGCGGAAAATGCGGCTCGGTTATTGTGATGCTTATACCGGCTCCGAAGGGCACTGGGCTGATAGTTGAGAAGGAATGCCAAAAGATGTTGAAGCTTGCCGGGATAAAAGACATATGGTCAAGGACAGAGGGGCAAACCAGAAGCAAGCTCAACCTTCTTTATGCATGCTTTGATGCATTGCAAAAACTCATGAGTTTTAAAATCAACCAGAAAAACACAGGGGCATCAAATATCGTGGAGGGCTCGTCGAAGGCAGTGATGTAAAATGGAAAAAAAACCTGAGGTTAGGCAAAAGCGGCTGGCGGCTATAAGGGTAAGGGGATTGACAATGGTTAACTCAAAAATACAGGACACCATGAAAATGCTGAGGCTGTACAAGAACAATTTCTGCATAGTGCTTCCAAACACTCCAGTCTACACTGGAATGCTGAAAAAAGCAAAAGATTACATAACCTGGGGTGAAATTGACGATGAGACTTTCAAAACGCTTGTTGAAAAAAGAGGTGAGCAATTCAGCGGCAGGGAATCCGACTCAAAAAACAAAATAAAATACAATGATTTCATTGTGATTGATAACAAAAAAATGAAGAGGTATTTCAGGCTGAATGCGCCAAGGAAAGGATTCGGAAGAAAAGGTGTCAAGCACACATTCCAGCAAGGAGGGGCTCTTGGATACAGGGGCGATAAAATAAACGATCTAATCAAGAGGATGGTTTGAGATGACAGTCAACAGGAGAAAGAAAAACACAAGGCAAAGGGGAAGCATGACTCATGGCTGGGGCGCCAAGAAAAAGCACAGGGGAAAAGGGCACCAGGGCGGCGCGGGAATGGCAGGCTCAGGCAAGAGGGCAGATTCAAAAAAGCCAAGCATATGGAAGAATGAAAGGTATTTCGGGAAGTTCGGGTTTGTAAGCAAGACGCCTAAAGTCAAGATTAATGCAGTCAATGTAAGTTATATAGAACAGCACATCAATAAATTTCTTTCAAACAACTTAATAAAAAAGGAAGATGGATTTTATTCTGTCGAATTGGAAAAACTCGGCTTCAACAAATTACTTGGAGACGGGAAAGTTTCCATGAAATTAAAGATAAAAACACCATATGCTTCAAAATCAGCGATAGAAAAGGTCAAGGAAGCGGGTGGCGATGTGGTTGGATTGGTTGAAGGCAAACCTAAAGAACCATTACAATAACTTTAAAAACATCTTGATTTTCCAATATTCTGTTCAAAAATGTCTCTCTGGCAAACTATTATATCAAATCTTCCCGAGGTTGAAGGCCCCACACAGAAGATGCTTTCTTTCCGGGAGAAGATGAAATGGACAGGCATAACCCTTGTTGTTTTTTTTGTCTTGGGACTGATGCCGCTGTTCGGCATGGGCATAAACGCCTTGCAGAAATTTGAGACTTTGTCAATCATTTTTGGAGCGGAATTCGGCTCGATAATATCGCTGGGAATAGGCCCCATAGTCACGGCCTCCATAGTCTTGCAGCTGCTTAACGGCTCAGGAATCTGGAAATTTGACTTGTCAACTCCCGAAGGAAAGAAAAGCTTCCAGGGCACCCAGAAATTCATGTCGCTGTTCTTCATACTTTTTGAAAGCGCAATTTATGTTTTCCTTGGTGGCCTTGCGCCTGCCGAGCAGTTCCGCGGAACTTCACTCTACCTGCAGATTCAGCTCATACTTGTTTTCCAGCTTTTCCTCGGCGGCCTGCTGATATTGTTCCTGGACGAGGTTGTAAGCAAGTGGGGATTTGGCTCTGGAATCAGCCTGTTCATAGCTGCAGGCGTAAGCAAGAGCATATTCCTGCAGGCGTTTAACTGGATTGTGCCTAAAGGCGCAACAACTCCCCCAGGCGCTATTCCTGCCTTTTTTGTGAGCCTTGTAAGCGGCGATGTTACAGGTGCTGTGCTCGCAATCTCAGCTGTGCTCGCAACAATACTTGTTTTTGTGATTGCGGTCTATGCCCAGGCGATGAAGGTTGAGATTCCATTGTCTTTCGGCATGATAAGGGGGCATGGCATAAGATGGCCTTTATCGTTCATTTACACATCAAACATACCGGTCATTCTTGTTGCTGCGCTCATTGCAAATTTCCAGCTGTGGGGCAGCCTCTTGCAGAACATCGGCTACCCTTTGCTCGGGACTTTCGGCTCTCAAGGAAATCCTATCTCAGGATTTGTTTACTGGATTCAGGGCCCCGATATAGTAAGAAGCATAATACAGCAGCACACTTTGTTTATAGGCGCTGCTTCTTATTTGCAGGCATCATTCTACTTGCTGTTTTTTATTCTTGGAAGCGTTGTATTCAGCATATTCTGGGTGCAGACCGCAGGAATGGATGCAAAAAGCCAGGCGAAGCAGATGATATCAAGCGGATTGCAGATTCCCGGATTCAGGAAGGATGAAAGGGTGCTTGAGAAGCTGCTTAGCAGGTATATATGGCCTCTTACGATAATGGGAGGCATAACAGTCGGATTTTTAGCCGCACTTGCGGATTTGACAGGAGCTTTGAGCAGAGGCACAGGCATCCTGCTTGCAGTTATGATAATCTACAGGCTGTATGAGGATATTGCAAGGCAGCACATGATGGACATGAACCCCATGATGAGAAAGTTCATGGGAGGCTAACACAAATGGCATATTTTGATTTTTTGAACATCATATTCGCACCATTGCTTAAGCTGCCTGTGGCATTAGCAGTTATAATACTGGCATTTATAGTCTCTTCAATAGTAATTATAATCACAAAATACACCACCGATCAAAGCTTGATGAAAAAGCTGAAAGACGACATGAAGGAGCACCAAAAGCGCGTAAAGGAATTAAAGCACGAGCCTGCAAAGGCAATGGAAGCCCAGAAAAAGGCAATGGAAGTCAATATGCAGTACCTTACCCATTCCCTGAAGCCTACATTGATAACGTTAATCCCCATCATATTCATATTTGCATGGGCCAACTCTCATTTTGCATATGAAAGCATCAAGCCTGGCCAGGAGTTCTCTGTCACGGCTTTTTTTGAAAAAAACATAAATGGGAATACAGAGCTTATTGCTCAGGACGGGCTGGGGATTATAGGCGCCAAATCCCAGAAAATTGAGAATAGCCAGGCAGCATGGAAATTAAAGGGTGAGGAAGGCGAGCATGTGCTGGAGTTTGTTTACGACGGCGAAAAGCGGCAGCACAATGTGCTGATTTCAAGCGGCAGCAAGTACCTCGCCCCGGCAAAAAAATTTGATGGCGCAATCAAGCTGATACAAATCGGCTACAAGCCAAAGAAAATACTCAACTTATTTGGATTGAAGCTCAGCTGGATATGGACTTATATAATACTGTCAATAATATTCACAACTGTTCTGAGGAAGCTGCTGAAGGTTTACTGACTGCAGGCCCCGATCTTCTCGGTCTTCACGGCATTTTTAGGGCATATTTCAGTTGCCTGCTCAGCCTTGGCTTTTGGTATGAACTGCACTTGATTTATGTTGCCGTAAGCCGTGAAATCATAGCTCACTTCCTTGTCCTTTTTGTCGTACAAAGAGTCTTTTTTTATCAGAATGCTGTCCAATTCAAAAAGCCTTGTGCCCTTGTCGCCCACAATCCATATGGCCAATCCGCTTATGTCATCAGTTCCTGTATTGTCTATTACAAAATTTATGTAGCCATTCTGCCCAAATCCGCCGAAGCACGCCTCAGCCGAATCAATCTCCCTCAGCTTCATCTCTATACTCCTGCACTTGTCAGCAGACTTTCCCAAGTCAAGGTTTAATCCCCAGTTCATAACTACAGAGCCAAGCGCCACAGCAAAGGCTATCAGAAGAATCGTTGCTATTAACGGGGACACCCCTTTTTTCGAGCTCAAAATTTTAGGCATATTATGGGATTTGTTTTGTGCCATTCCTATTTAAACATTATGCTAACCAGCGAAAAAACGAAGTTTTTCCCGGGCTATGAAATCATTGAAGGATTTCATAACCTTTATAAATTGACATATTTTTCTTCATGATATGCCAGCGCCAAGATTAAGGTCAAGAAGCCTGAGAAAAGTATTCAGGAGAGTGCCGGGCGGAAGAACAAGCATTCATTACAAGAGAAAGAAGCACAAACAGGCAAGATGCGGCAATTGCGGGGCTTTGCTTAAAGGAGTCCCAAGAGAACTGCCCTATAAGATGAGGAGCATGGCAAAGACAAAAAAAAGGCCGGAAAGGCCGTTTGGAGGCGTTCTTTGCAGCAGATGCATGAGAAGAACGATAATTGATAAATTCAGGCAGTAAAATATTCAATAAATAAAAAATTTCATAATCAAACATAACAAAACAGCAAAGAAATCACTTGAGCAGATGGTGACACTGCTTGTTTAATGTGATTGGAGGAAAAAATGATTGAGATTGGAAGGGTTGTGGTTAAAGTTGCCGGCAGGGATGCTGGCAAAAAAGGAGTTATTATCGGTATTCTGGATGACAAATTTGTGCTTGTAGATGGAGAAACAAGAAGAAGAAAAGCCAACATCCTTCATATAGAGCCGTTAAATCAGGTCATAAAGATAGAAAAGAATGCTTCTCATGAGGCTGTTGCAAAAGCTTTGGAAGAATTAGGAATAAAAGCCAGGCAGACAAAACCAAAGCCAAAAACACAGAAGCCAAAGGCAAAAAGAAAAACTCCGGAGCAATTAAGGAAACTGAAGGAAGAAAAGAGAAAATTAATGGACATATTCAAGCCAAAGAAAAAGGAAGAAGCCCAAGAGATTAAAGAGACTACTTTGGAGGATAAGGCAGGATTGGCTGAGGCAAAGGAAGAAAAGCACGAACACGGGCATAAAGAGCACAAAGAAAGGAAAGAAGCAAAGCCAAATGAGAAGAAAGTCCCGAAGAAAACAACTCCTAAGAAAAATGAGTGATTTTTAAAATTTTAACTTGACACAAAAATATATGCTTGTTTTATCAAATCCATTGCATAAGGAATCTCCTCCTTTGAATTTATAGTAAAATGATGTGGAGGATTCCACTTCATTGTCTTAACAATCTTTTTTGGGTCTTTAAAAACATCTTCGTCAATTTTAATCCAAATCTGTATTTTCTTCTTATATAATGAAACTGCTGTAAATATATTAGGGGCTTTATATTGAATCCACCATTTTGTGGGGTTCTCTTCTACATCATCACCAAGTGCCAAAATACTCTTTCTTAGTACTTCAAATAGTTCCTTTATTTGTTCAATAGGTTTTTTTAAATGACGCTCAATAGTATAATTTAATATAGTTTCTTCTTTATATTCCCCACCCCTAGCTTTAACTTTGGTATCAATAATATTTACATCTTCAATAGAAAACATCTTTCCATAATAAGCGTATTTTTTTAACTCTATCGGTGATTTAGTCTCATTTATCAAAGCTAAATCCCAAGGACTAAATTCTTGTGCTATAACAATCAATCGTGGTTGTTGTAACCAATCAATCTTTGTATCTTTACCTAATTTTTCTCGTGCAAGCATTTCAAATGTTCTTTTATTTTGTTTTAACCATTGTAAATAAAATATACCTTGATTAATTGCAGTTGAATCTTGCTTTCTTTTATATTCTATTATAACAGGAGTATACGAATCGTCCAAACCTAGAGTATCAATCTCTCCATTAGGTATTGAATACCATTTTTCAATAAAACGTATACCTAAAAGTATTTCTAAATTATCGTCAATAAATTTTTGTAGTCCTTTTCTTTCATCACCAAATTCTCTTCTAAGAATTTTTTTTGCTTTTTCTGACTGGATTTCAAATAGTGACATAAAAGTATATTTAACCCATTTATTTATAAATATTTAGCAAAAATCATCTATTTCTTCTCCACCACTTCAAACATCTCGCTCAAATTCAATTCCATCGCGGCAACAGGCATATCCAAATTCCAGTTTTCCAGAACTTGCGGGTTTATTTCCCCTAGATAAGCAATTTTCTTTCCATGGACAATTGCCCTTGCGCATCTCCCTTCAATAAAAGAGCCGTGCTCTGCTTCCTCAATGTCGCACTTTAGCCCAAAGCATTTCATTATGTAATCAAGCACTTGCCTCATTTCCGTGTAGTTTGATTTTTCATGGGAGCTCGCAATTGCAATCCTGTTAAAATCAGCAATTTCCCCACTTTTTCTCACATTGACAATGCCTTCCTCAAAGATTTTCTGCGGAAACTCTACATGCTTGTTCTTTGAGAAAACCTCCATCAGATTTGGAAGAATCCAGCTCCTTATGGCAGAGTAGTTCTCCGACATGAAGTCCTCAATTTCAATAGTCCCAAAATCCCCGATATTCATTTTTTTATACAGGAAATCCTTATTAGTCAGTATGGCGCTCATGACTTCCTGATATTCAATCCCAACAATAATCTCCCTTACTTTATCAATAAACTCGTTTAACTTAAGTGCAGAGCCTGTTGTATAGGTAGTTAGTGGAAGCTCTTTTACATTATCATACCCATACATAATTCCGATATCCTCTATGACATCAAAAGGATGCATTATGTCCTGCCTGTAAGGCGGAATCTCAACTTTATAATCACTATAATTATACTGCGCCTTTTCAAGAAGATATTTTACTTCATTATCTTTAAGTTCCAATCCAAATAACCTTTTTATCTGCTCATTCTTTATGTGAATGCTCTCGCTTTTCATGCATGGGGCAACAGCCTTTCTGCCAGGGTATTTTATCTCTGCGGAATAAATGCCAAATCCCCTGTCAGCCAGGGCATAAGCAAATATGTTTGCAGCCAGATTAACAGCTTCCTCATCAGTTCCGGTGGCCTCAAAAAACAGGTTCTCGTCTCCAATTTCAAGCTTTCCTGTAAAATTTGAGTTGATTATAGGTATAAAGCTCATCATTTCGTTTTTGTCGTCAATAAGCGCAGGATACTTGTCAAATCCCTCAAGAATCCATGCGTACTCTTTTCCCTTTGGATGCTCTGCAAGTATCTCTTTCAGGCTCATTTTTGCCTTGAACTCCAAAGGCACAAACTCAATAGAATGGGAAACTGCCTTGTAGTGGACGGGAAAAGCGAGCCTTTTATAGGAATACAATCCGATTGAAACCTTCTGCCTTCTTCTTCCGTAAGTCTCGCAGAACTTTTCCTGCAGCTGCACAAGCTGCTTAAGCAGATAGTCGTCAATCTTCCTGCCTTTTGCCGCAAAGCAGGCAATGAAAGGCCGTATTTTTGCAACCGACTTGTCAACAATGACTTGATAATCGCCTTTTTGCAGCTTTATTTCAGGAACGCCTTTTTGCATTCCGAGTATTCCCTTTATCAATCGTGCAAATCCCTCTGAGCTCCACAAATAAGGCAGGTTAGTGTCGCCAAAATCAATTTTTACTTCATCAGTTTCCCTGTCATAGCTGTCAACATCACCCTTTCCGTAATGCGCAAGCTCTGTAACTTCCTCAATCTCCAGTTTTTTGCCTACCAAACGCTGCAAATCTTTTAGTGAAAAGGTTATAGTCGGCATTTTATCCATTATTCAGACTACTTTTGCATTTCTTAAAAACTCCAAGTCATGTGAAAATAATTGTCTTATGTCTTTTACTCCGAGCTTGAACATTGCCAGCCTGTCCAGTCCGACTCCCCACGCAATAACTGGCACTTCTTTCCCGACCAACGGCTTGACCAATTCCGGGCGGAAAATGCCTGCTCCTGCAAGCTCTATCCACCCCATCTCAGGGTGCTTTGCCTGCAGTTCAGCGCTCGGCTCCGTAAACGGGAAATAGCTCGGTTTTACCCTCACTTCCTCTGTCTCTGCAAACTCCTTTGCAAAGAGCTTCAGCAGGGCCTTTAAGTGCCCGAAATTCATGCCATCCTCTATCACAAACCCCCCAACCTGGTTGAAGTCAGGCAGGTGCGTTGCGTCAATCACATCGTACCTGAAGCATCTTGCAATCTGGAAATATTTGCCGGGAATTTTCAGCTCCCTTGAAGCCAGAGTTCTTGCTGATATTGAGGTGTCATGAGTCCTTAGGATGTGCCTGCGGGTTTTTTTCACGTCAAAATCATAGCGCCAGCCTCTGCTTCCGGTCCCAAAGCCGTTTTCATGCGCAGCTTTTACATTCTTAACAGCATTCTCAGGCAAATCTTTTGCATACTTGGGCTCTTTTATGTAATAGCCCTGGTGGATGTCCCTTGCCGAATGGAACTGGGGCATGTACAATGAATCCATATCCCAGAAATCGCTTTCAACAACAGGCCCAGTCATTTCCTTGAATCCAAGAGCAACAAATTTCTGCCTCACCTCTTCGAGAAATCTCCTGTAGTGCTGTTTTCTCCCTGCAAAAATCGAAGGGACGTTGATCTTTACATCAAAGCGCCTGAATTTTTTATTTTTCCAAGCGCCGGTTTTTATTAAAGATGGAGTTATTTTTTCCATTAAGCCTTCTTCAAGTTTCTCTTTTAACAATTTCTTGCCTATATCAGTAAGCTCGGCATTCACCATTTTTGTTAGCTCAACCTTTACAATTCTTTTTCTTTTTCTTAGATTGTCAAGCACAAATCTTTCCTCTTCATTAAGGGATACAACATCTCTTGGAAAATTCTCTTTGAGAAATTGCTCTTCAATAAAGCCTTTCTTCAGCAGATGCCTTCCGTTGTCGGTTATTGAAACAATAATATCCTTGCCCTTTTGTATCTCAATCGCCGCCTTTGATTTTAAGACTCCAAGCGATATTGAAATTTCCTCATCGCTTAGCCCGGTTTTTTTCCTTAATTCGCTTATGCCAGCCGGTTTTTCCAGCAGCTCCAAAAACCTTTTTTCAGGCAACCCATATTTCAGGTATTTTCCGCCGTTTTCATCAAGAGAAACAAGCTCTTTCTGCTCTTCCTTTAGCCTTATGACGCTCTTGTTTTGGAGCCACTGCAATGCCCTTGCAGCCTCGACATCCTTAAGCCCGGTGACTTTCACAATGTCATGGAAAGAGCTGAAATTATCAAGAATCTTCACAACTTTTCTCTCGACTGGATTCAGGCTTTCTGCCAGTTTCTTGATGTCCATTTTGCTAATATTTTCTCTGGTAGCTGCCAAGCACTGCTACAAACGCGGATTTTTCCAGCTGGTTTAGGGCTTCTCCTACGTGCTTTTCTGATTTATGCCCTTCAAAGTCTATGTAAAAGATATAGTCGCCAAGCTTTCCTTTCGAAGGCCTTGACTCAATTTTTGTTAGGTTAATCTTCCTTTTTGCAAACTCGCCAAGCATCTCGTAAAGCAATCCTGGCCTGTCAACTTGGGGATATAGAGCTATGCTTGTCCTGTCATAGCCGGTTTTTTTGCTGTCGCTCTTTGCAATCACAAAAAATCTTGTAACGTTGAACTTTGCGTCCTGCACATCCTTTTTCAGTATCTTAAGCCCGTATATATCAGCAGCGATTTTAGGTATTATGGCTGCCTCTTCCTTTGACTTTGATTTGGCAAGCATTTCAGCTGATTTGCCGTTGCTCGATGTTTGTATTACTTCAGCCTTTGGCAGGGTTTTTTTGATAAAAAGCTCGCACTGCCCATAAGTCTGCGGATGCAGGTAAATTTTTTTTATTCCGCTAATTTTTCCACTTCCGGCAAGGTTGTGTTTTATTAGCAGTATTTCCTCTGCCTTTACCTTAAGTTTGTATTCCATCAGGCAGTCTAAAGTCTGTCCGACAGTCCCTGCAACTGAATTCTCAATGGGCACAACTCCGCATCCTGCTTTGCCTTCTGCAACAGCCTCAAAGACATCCCTGATTGTGCCTGCAAACAAGGTTGCTGCCTTCTTGTCGTACTTTAGTAAAGCTTCATGGCTGAAAGTGCCTTCCGGGCCAAGGGTCGCTATTCTCATTTTCTTTTCACCATCTGATCTATCAGGTAATCGCTTAATTCCTCAGCCTCCTCGTTAAAGCCGCCAAAAAATTCAGAGCATTCATTAAAGTACTCCAAAAATGCCTTTGTATCCTTTGTTTCAATTATACTCCTGAGCTTTTTTGAGGATTCTGCATAAGCCTTTAACACGTCTTTGTTTTTTGGATTCATCATCTCTATGCTTGCATACAGGCTTGGGTCCTGGTTTAATATCCTGCCGACCATCGCCATCCTCAGCCTGTAAACTGGGCTTGCGTATTCCAGGCTTTCTTTCACGCTAATCCCGAGCTTTTTCATGGCATGGGCAACGCTCAAAGTGCTGAAGTGATTTAAGCCCTGTATTACGGACATCATCTCGTCATGCTTTTCAGGAGTTGATAGTTTTACCCTTGCGCCATTTTTCTCGAAAATGTCTTTCAGCCACTGCAGCCATTTTTTTGTTCTTGCTGGGCACAAAACAACAGTCTGGTTTCTCAATGACTTTACATTCGGCCCAAAAACAGGGTGCATTCCAATAACCTCGCATTTTGCATGCTTAAGCATGGCTTTGACAGGCTCATTTTTAATGGAGGTTGTATCAATCAACAGGGAATTTTTGCTGATGTAACGGGCTATTTTTTTGATTACACCCACAGTCACTTCTATTGGCACAGAAACCAAAACAACATCGCTTTGCTTTGCGCATTCCTCAGGGCTTAGCCTTGTTTTCCTTGACGCAGTCAAAACCCTGCACTTGTTCTTCTCAAAAAATCTCCTGAAAAACTGCCCCATCTGCCCGGTGCCGCCAATTATGCCTATTGTAACCATAGAACTCACTTTATAATCTTGTCAGGATTTATCTTTCCCGCCATCAGCATGTGGTCTGCCAGCACAATCGCAGCCATGGCCTCTGCTATAGGCGGAAACCTCACAATAGTTGCGGGGTCGTGCCTGCCTTCCACCGAGATTGTTTCCCGCTTCATTGTCTTATAGTTGATTGTCTGCTGCTTCTTTAATATGCTGGATGCGGGCTTTACAACTGCCCTTATTACAATAGGCATGCCCGTAGAAATCCCGCCAAGAATGCCTCCATGATTGTTAGTTTTAGTGATAATCTTATTGTTTTTTATAATGAATTCATCATTTGATTGACTGCCTTTCATTTTTGCAAGTTCAAATCCAGCGCCAAACTCGATACCTTTCACAGCATTAATGCCCAGTATTGCAGAGCCCAAGTCTGATTCCAGCTTGTTATAAACAGGCTTGCCCAATCCAGCAGGGGAGTTTAATGCTATAATTTCGCAGATGCCGCCGACAGAATCTCCGCTGTTTTTAGCTTTAAGGATAGCATGCTCCATCTTTTTTGCTGCACTCCTGTCAGGACACCTAACATTATTTTTGTAAATCTCCTTATAGTCTATTTTAGTTGCTTTTATGCCGGCAATTTCTTTGACATAAGCGATAATGACTATTCCATGCTTTGCAAGCAATTTTTTTGCAATCGCGCCGGCAGCGACCCTTGCAGCGGTTTCCCTTGCAGAGCTTCTTCCTCCGCCCCTGTAGTCCCTAAAGCCGTATTTAGCCTGGTAAGTGAAGTCGGCATGCCCCGGCCTCAGCAAGTGCTTTATTTTTTCATATTTTGAGGAATCTGCGTCTTTGTTGCAGATAATCATTGATATAGGGGTTCCTGTAGTTTTGCCTTCAAATACTCCTGAAAGAATCTCCGCTTTATCAGCCTCTTTTCTCGGGCTCATTACCTCGCTCTGCCCTGGCGCCCTTTTGTCAAGCTCTTTCTGCACATCTTCTTCACCCAGCTCAAGCCCGGCAGGGCATCCGTCTACTACAACCCCGATTGCCTTTCCATGGCTTTCGCCCCATGTTGTTATCCTGAACAATGTTCCGAACGAATTGGACATTTTTATTGCATCTCCATCTGCACATAGTGCATTATCAAATCACATGCCTCTTCAGGAGCCAGTCTTGACGTGTCAATGGCATAATCCGCTGCTGTTCTGTACCTTTCTTCGCGCTCCTTCAATACATCTTTTATCTCGTCAAGGTAATTGCTTTTTGTCAACGCAGGCCTTTTATTGTTTTTGAGTCGGTTGGTTATAGTCTTTATATCAGCAGTCAGCAGCACAATCAGGGTATTTTTTTTCAGGTTGATAATGTTCTCATTCCTCATTATAATGCCTCCGCCTGTGTCAAACACGCAGTCATCAAAGTCGCTGATACTTTCTATAACATCAGCCTCAATTTCCCTGAACCTCTCCCAGCCGTATTTTTTTACAAACTTGGCTATGCTCATTTTTGTTCTCTTCTCTATTTCCACGTCTGTTGATATGAGTTTCCTGTCAAGCTTGTTGGCAAGCAGCCTGCATAAGGTTGTTTTGCCCGTTCCCCTGAAGCCTATAAGCGCTATATTCATTTTTTATACATCTCGTTGAATTTTTTCCAAAAATCAGGAAATGATTTTGCAACGCAGCCTGGATTTTTTATCCTCACCCCATTGATAACCAAACCCGCTACGGCAAAGCTCATTGCCATCCTGTGGTCATTATAAGTTTCAATTATCGCTTTTTGCAGCCTTCTTCTTTTTATATTCAAGCCGTCCTGCATTTCTTCCACATTTGCGCCTATCTTTCTAAGCTCAAATGCCAGGGCCCTCAGCCTGTCAGTCTCCTTCAGCCTCAGGTTGGGCACATTTCTTATTGTGGTTGCTGAATCTGCAAAAAGGCTCGTCACAGCAAGAGTCGGCACGATATCAGGCATTTCATTCATGTCAACATGAATGCCCTTGAGGCTGCCACCCTGCACCTCAATAAAGCTGTTTCCCTTCCTTACGCCACACCCCATTCTTTTTAGTATGTCAACAAACTTTATATCTCCTTGTTTTGATTTAGGGTTTATATTCTTTACCATTATTTTTCCTTTTGTCACGGCAGCTGCTGCAAAGAAGTAGCTCGCGCTCGAGGCGTCTCCTTCAACCACATAATTTCCAGATTTGTATTTTTTGGTGTTTTTTATTATAAATTTTTTATAATTTACATTTTTTATATCAACTCCAAAATTCTTCATCACATCTACAGTTATGTCAACATACGGCTTTGATGCCAGATTCCCTGTAATGCTTATTGTTACATCCTTTTCGGCGTATGGTGCAACCATAAGAATGGATGATAAATACTGGCTGCTTATGCTGCCTTTTAACCTTGCGGTTCCCCCGATAAAATTCCCTCCGTAAATCTTTACAGGCGGGCATCCGCTGCTGCTTTCGCTTTTCACTCCTAATTGCCGCAGCGCATCAAGCAGGTCATTGATTGGCCTTTGCTGCATCCGCTTGTCTCCTGTTATTACAGAAGTCCCATCCGCAAGGGAGGCAAAAGCTGTTATGAACCGCATTGTTGTGCCCGCATTTCCTGAAAAAATCCTGCCTTTTGGCTGTTTAAGCTTTCCGTTTGTTCCATAAACAACAAGGTTATTGCCTTTTCTCTCTGTCCTGGCTCCAAACGCTTTCAATGCGGAAATCATATGGCTGGTGTCGTCGCTGAATAACGGGTTTTTTATAATTGATTTGCCGTTGGCAAGAGCCGCAATTACCAAAGCCCTCTGAGTATAGCTTTTTGATGGCGGCGCCTCAATCACAGCTTTGACATATTTTTTGGTTTTAATGGCTAGCATTTTTCAAAAACTCCATAACTTTTTGCCGCATTAATTGCTCTGGAGCTTCTTTTCCAGTCCATAGCTTGAATTGCAGCAGAGCCCCATGAATCAGCATCTCAAATCCGGCAATTATTTTGCAATTCCTCTTTTCAGCTTCAACAAGCAATTTTGTCCTGAAAGGATTAAAAACCATGTCAAAAACAACAGCGCCGTTTTTAATGCAGTCAGGCGTAACAGGAGAGCTGCCTATGTGGGGGTGCATTCCGGCAGAAGTTGTATTAATTAGAATATCGTAATCAATTTTTTTAATATCATCTAAAGAACCATAATCACATTTGAAATAATCAGCTAATAATTTTGCTTTTTCAACAGTCCTGTTCAATATCGTAACATTTGATTTATTCTCTATTAGGCCATAAATTATTGCCCTTGCTGCTCCGCCTGCACCTAAGACAGCAGCATTTTTGTTTTTTAATTCTGTTCTTCGCTTCAATGATTTTATAGCTCCTGGGCAATCTGTATTGTAACCAATTAATTTACCATTTTTCACAACAATAGTATTAACTGCACTAATTCCTTTTGCTTGCTTGTCTATTCCATCAAGATATTTCATAACCTCAACTTTATGCGGGATTGTGACGCTAAAGCCAATTATATCCAAATTTTCCATATATTCAATAAATTCTTTCAGCTTATCTACTTGAAATTTCAAATAAACAGCATTAATGTTTAATTTATCAAAAGCGGCATTATGCATTATATGCGACCAGGAATGCTCAACAGGATTTCCTATCAAGCCGACAATTTTTGTGTTTTTATTTATTTTTTTAATTCTATAATGCTCAACCATCTCGTTTATTGTTAATTGCCCGCTTGCGGATTCTTTTCTTTCGCTGACTGATGCATAAGTTACCTGCGAGCCAAGAATTATGCTTAAGATTCTGCTGAATTTTCCATAGTCTCCCATGCAGAATGCAGTTATTTTCTTTTTTTCTTTATTCGCTTTCCTGATTAAGTCAAATATCTTGAAGTTATCAGTGACAGAGTGCGCATTAGTGACTATTTTAATCAAGCCAGGATTTAATTTCTTGATATTGTCGCAAATATTTTTGATATTTGCCGGGGTTTCTTTAAAATTATGGTAAGAAACAATTATTTTTGTTTTCCTTTTATTATAAATTAAATCTCTTATCGATTTTTTACCTGAAGAATATTCAATATCAGCATAGTCTGCACCAAATTTAATCGCATTTTTTAATATTTCAATTCTTTTTGCTTCGCTTCCATTAAAGAAGCCGCCTTCGTCTTTTTTCCTATTCGTTGCAATTACAGGTTTCTTGCAATTTTCTATTAAGCTTTTTAACTTTGTATTATTTAAGCTTTTTATATAATCCAGCCTTAACTCTATCAAATCAGCACCTTTTGCTTTTGGAATGTCTTTGAGTTCTGTTATTACAGCTGCCAGCATTTTATCCTTCTTCAAGAATATTTTTAATGTCTTCTATATTAACCTCATCAGAAACAAATGCATCGCCTATGGAATTCAGCAACACAAAATTTATTCTGCCGTTCATTATTTTTTTATCGTATTGTACATGCTCTAGTATCCTTCTGGGCTTTAGTTTGTGATGGCTTAACTTATGCGGCAGTCCAATGTATTCCAGCAGATTATTCTGCCTTATAACAGAGCCTTCATGCAGATGCCCAAGCTTGGCGGAAAGCTTTGCAGCATAGCTCATTCCAATGGCGATTGCATTGCCGTGGCTTATCCTGTAGCTCAATGCGGATTCAATAGCGTGCCCTATTGTATGCCCGTAGTTGAGGATTCTTCTAAGGCCTTTCTCCTTTTCATCCTGCATCACAATATCCGCTTTAATTTCACAGCTTCTTTTTATCGCAGTTTTCAAAATGTCCACATCACAGGCCAAAATCCTGTCGATGTTTTTTTCTATAAAATGGAAAAAATCCTTGTCTTTTATCAAAGCATGCTTTATCAGCTCTGCCAACCCATTCACTAATTCTTTTTTTGGCAGTGTTTTAAGGAAATTTAAGTCAATGACAACTTTTTTTGGCTGGTAGAAAGCGCCTACTGCATTTTTCGCATGCCCAGTATCAACGGCAACTTTTCCCCCTATAGAGCTGTCAACCATTGCAAGCAAGGTTGTCGGCACATGGATGTACGGAATTCCCCTCATGTAAGTCGCTGCTGCAAACCCGGCAATATCCCCTGCAACACCGCCTCCAAGAGCAATGATGCAGGCATCCCTGCCAAGATTAAGCCTGAGCATTTCATTTTCTAACTTTTCTTTTGTTTTTCTTGTCTTGCTTTTCTCTCCTGCGGAAAATGTTATTAAATGGACGTCAATATTTTTATTCTTCAAATCGTTAAGCAGTCTTTTGCCATAGGTTCCAGCAATATTGGAGTCTGTTATTATCACAAACTCATTTGCGGGAATTTTTCTCAATTCCATGGCAAGATTGTCCAATAATCCCCTGCCGATGACGATATCATAAGAGTTATCTATCTCCTCCCTCAAATCAACTTTTACAACTTCCATTTTACACCTTTCTTCCTATTGCGCTTGCTATAAGCTTCAGCTCCCCCATCAGCTTTTCAAACCTTTTTGTGCTTATGGTCTGGTCGGCATCGCTTACAGACTTTTCTGGATTTGTATGGACTTCAATTAATAACCCGTCTGCTCCTGCGGCAACTGCAGCTTTAGCCATCGGGCTGACCAAAGTATACTTTCCAGTCCCATGGCTTGGGTCGACTATAACCGGCAAATGGGTCAGCTCCTTTACAGCAGGCACGGCATTCAGGTCCAAAGTGTTTCTTGTGTATGTTTCAAAAGTCCTTATGCCCCTTTCGCACAAAATTACGTTATGGTTGCCTTCTGCCATTATGTATTCTGCGCTCATAAGCCATTCAGTTATTGTTGCTGAAAGGCCCCTTTTTAATAGAACAGGATGTCTGCATCTGCCTACTTCCTTCAATAAGTCATAATTCTGCATGTTTCTTGCGCCAAGCTGCAGAATGTCAGCGTACTTGCATACTAAAGGCACGTTTCTTGTGTCCATTACCTCTGTTATTATCGGCATGCCTGTTTCCTCCTTTGCATGCCTCAGCAATTTTAACCCTTCTTCCCCTAAGCCCTGGAAAGAATAAGGCGATGTTCTTGGCTTGAATGCACCGCCTCTCAATATTTTTGCTCCTGATTTTTTTATGGCCTTTGCCGTCTCAATAATCTGCTCCCTGCTTTCAACAGAGCAGGGGCCTGCCATCACAACAACCTCATTGCCGCCGATTTTGACCCCGTCAACGCTTATTACTGTGTTATCGGGCTTGAAGTCCCTGCTGGCAAGCTTATAGGGGGCAAGCACTGGCATAATCTTTTCCACGCCTTCTATTGCCCTTATCTGCGACTCCGGGACTTTCCTTTCATCGCCTATTATTCCTATTATCTTTACAATCTCGCCTTTTGACAGGTGCGCTTTCAAGCCGCTTTCCTGTATCTTCTCAACCACTCTTTGCACCTGGTTTTCGGTTGCATTCTTTTTCATCACTACAATCATTTTCTCACCTTGTTTAGTTTTTTATCATGTTTAGACAATGGGATTAGCGTTCTGTTGATAAAGAAGCCAATCAGTGCTTAAAATAAAAAAAGAAATACCTGAAGCTGGAAAAAAGCCTGTAGAAAGCAAATCCAATCCTCGCCATCAAATTTTCAGCTTTTCTTATCATTTTCAAGCAGTTGGGTAAGATGGAGGGGTATTTAAAGGTTGCGGGAAAAATCATATAAAGCTTATTATGTAAAAAAGCTTATTATGTAAATATTGCAAATAAATTAACTGACATGTATCTCCACGATGTCATTGTCCTGCACAACATGCTCAAGCTTTCTGATAACCTGTCCCGGGAATTTCACGCCTTTTCCCCAAACCCTCGCAAACCTGAACTTGCTTACAAAATCCTTGTGGAGCTTAGTACAGACATCTTTCAGAGTGTTGCCTTTCCTCATGATTAAAGGCACCCCCATGTCAGCTTTCTTGCCTGCTTCCTTGCAGTAAACCCTTATGAATTCAAGCTTTTTGAAAATCAAGTCCTTTAATTCCCCTGTGCCTGTTTTCAGCTCTGCGGAAATGCAGATGTCGGGCTTTACAATTGTCTTTACTCTTTCCAGCTCTTCTTCATCAACCATGTCTATCTTGTTCAGGACTGTTATGGCAGGAACATATTTTTTATTGCCTTCAATTACATCAATCAGCTGGTCGTCTGTAATGTCCTCCCTTATGACAATGCTTGAATTCTCCAGCCTGAACTCCTTCAGAATTGTTTTGATGGTTTCCTGGCTGATTTTTGTCAGTTTCACTGTAAGCCCAATGTCAATGCCGCCTCTCATTTTTTTTGAAATTTTTACCTGAGGAGGTTTCTGGTTCATTCTCAAGCCGGTTTCGTAGATTTCATTCTTGACAACTTCCAGATGCTCCGGATTGAAAATATCAATAAGGATTATAACAAAGTCTGCGCTCTGCGCGCACGCCAAAACTTCTCTTCCCCTTCCCCTGCCTGTTGCAGCGCCTTCAACAATGCCCGGAACGTCTAAAACCTGTATTTTTGAATGGTTGTATTCCATCAGCCCCGGAATGCAGGTTAATGTCGTGAAAGCATAAGCTCCGACTGGAGAGTTTGCGTTTGTTATTACATTCAGCAATGTTGATTTGCCTACGCTTGGAAACCCGACCATTATTGCAGTCGCATCCCCGCTTCTCTTGACAGAAAATCCAGTTCCTCCGCTTTTTGCAGCAGCCTTTCTTTGGTACTCCTCCTTCATCTTGGCTAACTTTGCCTTCACTAAGCCAATATGCCCCTGTGTCTTCTTGTTGTACTTTGTAGTTGACAGCTCTTCCTCTAATTCCTTTACTTTCCTTTCATGAGCCGACACATGCGATTTGGCGTCTTTGACGTTGTACTGCTGCATAATGCAAAGATAAAGAAAACTGTATAAAAAGGTTTGTTTGAGTTAAATCAGTTTTGGTTGCAAATTTTCGAAAACCTGCATTCGCAGAGTTAAGAAAATGATGAATACTATAAATCATGAAACACAATTAAATAAAAGAAGAAATGGCAAACAGCTATTGATTATATTTGGTAAAATTAGCATAAATTATTCCTAAAGCAACCAACGTTACCAATTGCATCACATAGGGTATCCAGATTATTTGAAATGCCATTGTACCATATATCAACCATTTTCCCCAAGGTTTCATAGTATACTGAATATTACTAGATTTTTGTGCTTCTTTTATTTTGTTTTCATTAGTAACCATATATTTTAGGAAAAATGCTAAGAAAAGTATTGTAAATGCTTGTGTTAAATATGGAATAAATGTTACTGGAGATGGTATGTTTAGAATTGCAGCAAATAAAATGAATTTACCTGCGCCTTTAGTCATCACAATTTCATTTGAAATAGTTTTAAATGCTGCAGTTGTTGATTTCATTTTTAATCAAAATTAAAATCTTTAGGTAAATAGGGCATTAACTTTTTTGGAAGAATATCATCTAGTATTTCTATATCTTTTTCTGAAATTTCAATCAAAATTTTGCTATTTTGAACGTAAAATTTCTTTTTAAGTTCCTTTCTTTCAAGATACTTTTCATCATCTAATCCCCAAAATTCTATCCATACTTTTTTATCATAAGACAAAAAGAAATCACAATACACATCTTCTTCAATCGGAACTTTTCTTTCATATGCGTGCGAAATTTTATGATTGTAGAGCCAATCATCTATAATCTTTTCTGATTTTGACCTTACTAAATGACCATCTAACGCCCTAATATTGGCAGGAAATTTATTTCTAAAATTAGTGTCTTCTTGTTCAATTTTTGAAGGTTTATAATCTTTTGATTTTTTTTCTTCGTTCTTTTTGTTTTTTAGCCAACATTCATAGCAAAGTGGTTTTGTATCTTTTTTCCAGATGCCACATTCTCCACATTTAGTAATTTTTCCTTCATCTTTTAATTTGAAACAAGCTTTACATAAAGGGTAGAATCCAGATTTTACTTCACAAATTTGGCAAGGCATATCTAATAGAAAGTGGGGGTATGGGATATAAAGTTTTCGTTTACACTTTTCAGATTGAAATTAACAACTATTAAATCCTATTCTTCTTCGGCACTTTCTCCAATCCCCAGAAATTTTTTGATCTCTAAATCTGCAAGAGGCTTTATTGTTGTATTATACAACCAAAAAACTAAAAACAACCTTAGTTGTTGTATCATACATCTTGTTGTCTTGTACAACAGAAACTCATTGGCAATTTTGAGGAATACTTTCAGCTAGGATTAAGGGCATTTAACGAGCAAAAATACAACAGCGCAACAACCCTATTCTTCAAGGCAATAGCTACATTGTGTGACTTGTTTTTATTAAAGAAATCAGGAAGGGTGCCTTCTTCGCATTCTGACAGGTTTAGAACTATAGAAGAAAACTATCCTGCAATATATAAAATCATTGACAGAGATTTTCCATTTTATCAGGATTCCTACACTAAAAAAATGGACAAGGAATCTGCTGAATTGCTTAAAGATGACATTGGAAAAATTAAAGAAATGCTTGAGAAATGAGAAAAGAGAAAACATCTTTGACATTATAATATTTGGATCTCTAGTCAAAGGCTCGCTAGAGCC